>JANOBL010000128.1:0-2416 GCA_031411635.1 Betaproteobacteria bacterium | reverse complement strand
GATCCAGCCGGCCTGCGTTAAGCCGCCGCTGCTGTCGTTCTACAACCTGATCGAAGCGCATGTGCTGCGTGCGCTGCGCACCGAGCACGGCGTATCGATCAAGGCACTGCGCGAGTCCATCGTCTACGCCGAGCGCAAGCTGGAGGTGGACCGCCTGCTGCTGCGTGAAGACCTGTGCACCCGGGCCGGCAGCGTATTGCTGGACCACTACGGCGAGCTGATCGACCTGTCAAAGTCGGGCCAGATCGCGATCCGCAAGGTCTTTGAAGACCATCTGGCTCGGGTGGAATGGGACCGCTGGCACTTCCCCGTGCGGCTGTACCCGTTTCCCACCGAGGCACGATCCGGGCAGCGCCCCATCGCCATCGACGCAAACGTCGCTTTCGGGCGGCCGGTGCTGGTGCAACGCGGCATCTCGACGCGGGCCATCGCCGAGCGGCTGGATGCGGGCGAATCGGTGGCTGAGTTGGCGGCCGACTACGATCTTGCGCCAGCGGACATCGAGCAGGCGGCGCTGTACGAGCGTGCGGCCTGAAGGGCGCGGCGCAGCGGGACAGTGAGCCGCGTCTATTTCACCGACCGCGACCTGGGCAAGCAGTTTCCCGCCCGGCTGCGCGCGGCCGGTCTGGCCGTGGAACGGCACGCCGATCACTTCGCCCCCGATGCGCCGGACGCCTTGTGGCTGCCCGAGGTTGGGCGCCGTGGCTGGGTGGTGGTGACGCACGATGAGCGCATCCGCTACAAGGCCAACGAACTGGCCGCTGTGACGCAGCACCACGTGGCCATGCTGCTGGTGGTCGGCCATGCACCGTTTGCGGTGCTGGCCGAGCACTTTGTGCACACGCTGCCGCGCATCGAGGCCTTTGTCGAGGCCCATCGGCCGCCGTACATCGCCAAGGTGCTGCGGCCGACGCCGAAGGAACTGACGCGCCGGGCGGATGCACCGGGGACGGTGCGGCTGTGGTACCCGCCGCCTGTGCCTTGAATCAACCCGGCGTCCTGCGGCGGCCACGGCGGGCGGCCGGGGCTGCAGCTTCGGATGGCTGCGCGGCCAGGCGGGCGAGCAGCGCGGTAGCGGGTTCGTCGCTGGGGTCTTGGGGGACGAGGTGGCCGGAGAAGGCGGTTTTCAGAATTGACTGACGCAACGCTCGAACCGCCGGCTTGCGCCGATCAATGTCCGGGAACACTGCGTTGGCCTCGGCCATCCGAGTTGCGACTCGATCGCAGATTTCACGCAGTTCCACCAGGGGTGGCAGGGGCACCAAGGTCTGCTTGATGATTGAAAGGTTCAGGTTCGGTTGCACTCCACCAGCGGCTTGTGCGCGCAACTCTTCGTAATGTTTCTCGAAGAACAGACGGACGTACTGCTTCACGGAGGGGTCAAGATGGCCGCAGAGCAATGCAGCGCAGGCCTGGTTCGTTGCTGCGTCGATTCCCAATTCGGACACTTTGCCGCGAGTCTTGCCTTCACCGTACATGGCCACGACCAGCGTTCCCGCTGGAAAGACTTTGGCATTGGTTTCGGCAACGGCGCAGGGCGTGATCAATTCGGCCGGTGTGATGATCAGTTCGGCGTTCACTGCGCCACTGGTTACCCACGAAATCGTGCCGCCGTCAAAGTACTTCAATTCGCCCCGCTTCGGTGTTGCACCCGTCTGGACAAAACACAGCTGTTCTACCCTGACCCATGCCCAGCCGGTTGGCAGATGCGTAAGCTCGGCTGCATTGGGTCTGGTGGGCTCCTTGTATCCATTGCTTCCGGCATTGAATGCCGCACGTCGCGCTTCAGAGACTTGCCGGAGCAAGCTCGGGCCATCAGGGCCAGATGATGAATGTGCTTTTCGCCAATCGCGTGTGAGTTCACCCGTGACAGCAGCCTTGAGCACGGACTGGCGGTAGCGCTCTACCAGCTTCTGCACCCGTTCCAGCGCGCGCTCGCCTTCGTCGATCTCGCTGAAGAGTTCTTCGATGCGAGAGACGATGCGTTCCTGTTCGCCCGGTGGCGCCAGTGGAATCACTGACTCGCGTAGAAAGTCGGCTGGTACCCGCTGTTGCCCCACGGCGCCTTGCATGTTGCGCTGCGCTTCGCGTCGGTAAGCCGACCGCACAAGGAAGTACTGCAGGTACTCCGCGACCGCAGCCTGGGTTGGCCGCAAGACATGGAACTCCGTCGAGCCGCACCCCACGCCCCCCTTCAGTCCCCGTGCAACCGCGATCTTGCCGTTCTCCATGCAGGGGGTGATCTTGGCGAACAGAACGTCACCATCGCGGAAGCGGGTGAAGCCCTTCTTCACTTCGCTGAAGGGCTTGGTGATGGTCAGGCTGATACACCCGGTCAACGCCTCGACAGCCGCCATTGGAACGAAAGTCACGTCCCGGTCGTCGGGCACGGCCGTCATGGCGCCAGGCGGCCACC
>JANOBL010000127.1:0-2233 GCA_031411635.1 Betaproteobacteria bacterium | reverse complement strand
ACGTCGCGCGGTGCGGGCCGGCCAAGGAGAAGGTCGTCAGAGCGCATGCTGAGGCACGTTACTAATCAGGTGCCACAAAGCGTTGTCTTCCAGCTTGGGCCATTGAGGCACAAAGCATGTGCTCTGCTTCCAGCGCGTGGTAGTAGTCGAGCCGGCGCGCGTCGATAAGCGCCACATAGCTGGCGCCGTTCTTGGTCAAAACTTTTTCTGCGCCAGAGCCGACGACATCCTCGGCCAGTTCAGTTAGACGAGCGCGGGCTTCGCTGATGGGAACAACGTCTGATGCGCGCAGGGCCATGTTGCACTATCCATTAATGATTTCGTTAAAACAGAATGTACACCCAAACATCGGCCTGCTGACGCAGCACTACGCTCAGCGCGGCGCTTCCAGCAAACTCAGCCGCCAGCCACGGCCTGCCGCGTGAGCACCCGGCACCCCATCACCGGCACATTCATCTTGGTGCGGCTGATCAATCAGCTTTGCAGACACCCGCCGCCTGACGCCGCCGGCTTCGGTCACAGCCCCAACGAGCGGTGGGCGTCGCGCGCAGCCTGGTGCTCAAACGCAGGCGCAAAGTCATCCAATTCGTCGCGCCGCAGACCCACTTCTGTCGACGTGGCCACGGCCTTCCAGTTGGCCACAGCTTTCACAACCGCATCCAAGACCGCAAGTGCTGAACCGGGCGCACCCAGGCCGAAGTAGGGGGCGCCGTCAAGCAGCATCTTCAGCGAGTCGATGGGCCCAGCATCCGGCGAGAGCCAAGTCTTCGATTCCTGGTCCTTGTCCGGGAACGGGTTGACGTCAAACGCCGGTGCAAGCTGCCACTGCCCGTTGCCCGCATACAGAAAGCCGTGGTTCTGCAGGTGGTCGTCCACGTTGGTGATCAGCAGGTTGAACACCATGCGCCGCCAAAGCTGCCGTGCGTCGTCGGTGGGCCTGGCGCACTTCGCGCGAATGATGTCGGCAATCTCGGTGTAAGAGCGCTCTTCATCTCGCGACGCCTGCAGCATCGACGCGGCCGACAGGTAGTGAATACGTGCCCAGTCTGCCGTGCGGTCAAAACGCTCAATCAGTGCCACCGCACTGCCTTGCAGGTCCACGATGCGGGCTGACGCCGCCTGGATGCCCGCATCGTGGGCCAAGCGCAGCGCCAGCACTTCGCCCCGGGTAACGCTTCGAGCGTCGCCCACGCTGGGGAACTTGCCGATGGCCAGCCGCCCGTCCTGGTTGAGCACCGTGCATTTGGGTCGCATCCCACCCAGCGACGTGCCCTTTCCCTGCAGATATTTCAGATCCGCTGCGGTTTCCTGGCTCGTCTCCACTGCCCGAGTGGCGGCAAAAATCTTTTCAAGCTCCAAGAGCGGCGGCGTTGTGCGCTTGCCTTCTTCTACGGTTTGCAGAAAGTCCCCGCCCTCGCCCAGCAGCCTGAGCGCGCCGACGCGGCTGAAGTCGTCAACGGCCGCAAGATAGTCCAGTTCGTTCAGGGCCTGGAGATGCGGGCTTTGCTTGCGCTGCTTGGCGTGCGCACGCGCGATGACCCGGCGCCCCCAAGCATCGGGCGCAGTGTCCGCCAACGCCAGGTGAAACACTGAGTCCGCCTTCGACGGCGCCCGTCGCGCCTGGAAACCGGCGGTCAGCGGCAGGTCCGGAGAAATCTCAAAGCGCCCCGGGTTGGCCAGCCAATTGGCGTCGTAAGCAAATGCCGAAAACTCACGCTGCCCTTGCTTGGCATACGTCAGTTGTCCCACTGGCAGGCCTGCCTTGCCGACGCAAACAGCCAAGGTTTGGTTACCTGTGCCGGCCTTCAAAGCGCACCGCCTGGCGTCTTGCGCATCCGAATGCGCTTGGGCAATTGCTCATCCATCAAGACCAGGCCGATCTGGTCTTCGCTGGTGTCCATCAGTTGCGCCAGCTTGTCGATGTCGCCAAACACGTGAAGTGTTCTCGCCAAGAAGTGCAGCGGCACACGCGGGTCGCCGTTTTCCAGGCGCTTGACAGTGTTCAGTGAAGCACCGATGCGCTCGGCCAGCGACGCTTGTGACAGGCGACGCCTGCGCCGCGCCAGCGACAGGTCTGCACCCAGTTTTTCGACCGCCCGCTGCACTGGCAACGGCAACGGCATCTTTTCTCTGTTATGGCTTCTATCGGGGCTATTTTCAGCTTTAGAGGCCTTCATGAGGGCCATTATTTCAGAACGCAGCAAGCGCGGCAATCACCTTCGGGCCATCGAAC
>JANOBL010000126.1:0-3192 GCA_031411635.1 Betaproteobacteria bacterium | reverse complement strand
AAGGCCGACGACATACGTCGTCCGCCTCTGGGCTTGCAAGCCCAGAGGCCTTCGCCAGCCACAAGGCCCCTTCCGGGCCCTTGTGCGCGGGCTCAGCCCCCGAGGGGGTTGAGCAAAGTGGCCAAGCAACATTTGCTCAAGCGTGGTCGCAGCAGCGCTGCCCCGTGCGATCACGCCGGCCGCAGCAGCGGTATCACCTTGCGGCCATGGCGCCGGTAGATGTGGAAGTCAGCGTCCAGCGTGAAGATGCGGCAGCGCTCGTACAACTCGCTCATGCGCACCAGACAGGCGTCGGCCAACGACGCGGGTACGTTGTCGTAACGCTCGAACAAGGCCTGCACCGAGGCAATCTCATCGCCCAGCGCCATGCCAACGCGCACCACACCACGCGATACCAGCGCCAGGGCCTTGGCCGGGTCGTGGCCACCGCGCGCCAGTAGAAAACAGGTTTCAGCGACGACCGCCTCGCAGGTCAGCAGTGGCCCTGAGATTTGCGCGAACTGATCACGTGCCCAGCCGTGGAAAGCATCGTCCCGGCAATGCAGCGCCACCCAGGGCCCGGTGTCGAGCAAGACCGTGCCTGCCGCAGCGTTCACCGTTGGCCAAACCCGTCCAGGTGGCGCGGGTTGGACGACAAATCCGTCGGCCCACCACCAAAACAGCCCACCAAGTCGCCTGCCAAGGCCAAGGCGGACGGTGCGCTGGCTTGCGCCACAGCGCCGTGACCCAGGTAGGCTGCCACAGCACGGCGCACCAACTCGGATTTGCTCAGGTTTTGGCGAACGCTCGCGTCAGTCAGTGCGGCGTCCAGGCCAGGCTGGATCTTGAGGGTCAGCGTGTTCATGCTCAAAATAATACCGCATGGCAGACGATATTACTATCGCCTGTCAACGCCCCAGCACCGGCCCAAGCGCCACCCCGGTGTGCGTGCCGCGCGCCACCAGCAGCTCCGGCGGCCCGGCACATACCACCGTGCCGCCGGCGGTGCCGCCCTCGGGGCCCAGGTCGATCACCCAGTCGGCTTCGGCGATCACGTCCAGGTCGTGCTCGATCACCACCACGCTGTGGCCGCCCGCCACCAGCCGGTGCAGCACGCGGATCAGCCGTTCCACGTCGGCCATGTGCAGGCCCACGGTGGGCTCGTCCAGCACGTACAAGGTGTGCGGGGTTTTAAGGCCGCGCCGGGTGATGTCGTCGCGCACCTTGCTCAGCTCGGTCACCAGCTTGATGCGCTGGGCCTCGCCGCCGCTCAAGGTGGGTGAGGGCTGGCCCAGCGTCAGGTAGCCCAGGCCCACGTCCTTCAGCAACTGCAGCGGGTGGGCGATGGCCGGCATGCTGGCAAAAAAATCCACCGCCTCGTCCACCTCCATGCGCAGCACATCGCCGATGCTTTTTCCGCGCCAGCTCACCGCCAGGGTCTCCGGGTTGAAGCGCTGGCCGTGGCAGCCGTCGCAAGGCACTTTGACGTCCGGCAAAAAGCTCATCGCTATGGTGCGCATGCCTTGGCCCTCGCACACCGCGCAGCGGCCATCGCCGGTATTGAAGCTGAAGCGCGCCGCCGCGTAGCCGCGTGCCTTGGCCTCCAAGGTTTCGGTGAACAGCCGACGGATCTGGTCCCAGAAACCGATGTAGGTGGCCGGGCAGCTTCTTGGGGTTTTGCCGATCGGCGTCTGGTCCACCTCCAGCACCCGGTCCACCGGCTCAAAACCGGTCAAGCCGCTGCAACCCAGCAGCGGCGGCAAGATGCCGGCGGCCAGCGCATCCCGGCCGGCCTTGCTGACCTTGGTGGCCACGATGGCATGCACATTGGCCAGCAGCACATCGCGCGCCAACGTGGATTTGCCCGAGCCCGAAACACCGGTCACCGCCACCAGCCGCTGCAGCGGCACCTGGATGTCCACCTGGCGCAAGTTGTGCAGCGACGCGCCGGCCAGCCCAAGCTGCAAGGTGGCGCGGTTCACCACCCGGCGCGGCTGCAGCGGGTGTTTCAACGGGTGGGCCAGAAAGCGGCCGGTGACTGACTGGGCATTCGCCGCCAGATCGGCCGCCACGCCTTGCGCCACCAGGTGACCGCCCCGTTTGCCGGCGCCGGGGCCGATGTCGATGATGTGGTCGGCGCGGCGGATCGTGTCTTCGTCATGCTCCACCACCACCAGCGTATTGCCTTGCTCGCTGAGCCGGCCCAGTGCCTTCAGCAAGACCGCGTTGTCACGCGGATGCAGGCCGATGGTGGGCTCGTCCAGCACATAACAAACCCCTTGCAGATTGCTGCCAAGTTGAGCGGCCAGCCGGATGCGCTGGGCTTCGCCGCCGCTCAAGGTGGGCGCGGCGCGGTCCAAGGTCAGATAGCCCAGGCCCACCTCTTCCAGAAACGCCAGCCGGCTGCGGATCTCGCTGACCACATCGCGGGCAATCGCCGCATCACGGCCTTCCAGAGCCAGCGCGCCGGCCCAGTGCCGGGCTTCGCCGACGGCCCATTGCGCCACCGCGGTGATGGTGTGCTCGTCAAAGCGGATGTTGCGGGCGATGGGGTTCAGCCGGGTGCCCTGGCAATCGGGGCAGGGCTCGCCGCTGATGCCTTCTACCTCGGCTTCTTCGGACGGAAAGCTCTGCTCGCGGCCTTTCTGGTCGTCGTCACGCACGCTGTCGTCGTAGGCCTTGCGCTGCTCGCGGGTCAAGGTCAAACCGGTGCCCACGCAGCTTGTGCACCAGCCGTGTTTGCTGTTGTAGCTGAACATGCGTGGGTCCAGCTCGGGGTAGCTGGTGCCGCATTGTGGGCAGGCGCGCTTGGTGGAAAACACCTTGAGCTGGCCGATCAACGCGGTGGACAGGCCTTGCGCCATCGCCTCGGCCAGGCCGTCCAGCGGCGCCAGCAAATGCAGCACACCCTTGCCCAGGTCCAGCGCACGGGCCAGCAGCTCGCGCAGCTCGGCTTCACGTTTGGGCGTGATCAACACATCGCCCACCGGCAGTTCCAGCGTGTGCTCCTTGAAGCGGTCCAGCCGCGGCCAGGGATCAACCCGGATGAACTCGCCATCCACCCGCAGATGCGTGTGGCCACGCGCCTTGGCCCACTTGGCCAAGTCGGTGTACAGGCCCTTGCGGTTCACTACCAGCGGCGCCAGCAGGCCCACATGCTGGCCTTTGTGATCCCGCAGAAGCTGCGCGGCGATGCTTTCCACACTTTGTGGT
>JANOBL010000125.1:0-5299 GCA_031411635.1 Betaproteobacteria bacterium | reverse complement strand
ATCACCCTTGAACATTCCCAGCAGATGCTCTTCCAGCCCCATCATCAGCGGGTGCACCCAGGTGTCGAACAGCACGTTCGCGCCTTCGATGCCCATTTGCGGCGAGTAGCGCGCCGGGAAATCCTGCACATGCACCGGGGCCGAGATCACCGCGCAAGGCACGCCCAGCCGTTTGGCAATGTGGCGCTCCATCTGCGTGCCCAGCACCAGTTCCACACCCAGCTCGGCGATATGCGCTTCAACCTCCAGGTAGTCGTCGGTGATCAGCGCCTGCACGCCGTACAGCTTGGCGGCCTCGCGCACAGGGCGCGCAAACTCGCGGCTGTAAGTACCCAGCCCCACCACCTGGAAACCCAGCTCGCTGCTGGCCACCCGGGCCGCCGCCACCACATGGCTGGCATCGCCAAATACAAACACCCGCTTGCCGGTGAGGTAGGTGGAGTCCACCGAGCGGGCATACCAGGGTGCCCGTGCGCCCAGGTCTGGCAGGCTGGCCAGCAGCGGTGCAGCGTTCACACCGGCCAGGCCGGCCACCTCGGCGATGAAATCGCGGGTTGCGCCCATGCCGATCGGCATCACCGTGGTGTGCGGCTGGCCGTGGTTGCGGCGCAGCCAGCCGGCCGCCGTCTCGGCCACCTCGGGGTACAGCACCACATTGAAATCGGCTTCGCCCAGGCGGCGCAAGTCGGCCACGCTGGCGTTCATCGGCGCCACCACGTTGATGGTGATGCCGAGCTGGCCCAGCAGCTTGCTGATCTCGGTCACATCGTCGCGGTGGCGGAATCCCAGCGCGGTGGCGCCCAGCAGGTTGCAACTCGCGGCCTGGCCGGGCAGGCGTGCCGGCCGGGGCGTGGTAGGGGCCGGGCACAGTGCGCGCACTAGCTGATAGAAAGTCTCGGCCGCGCCCCAGTTTTCCTTGCGCTGGTAGGCTGGCAGTTCGAGCGCCACCACCGGTACCGGCAGGTTCAGCGCACTGGCCAGGCCGCCCGGGTCGTCCTGGATCAGCTCGGCGGTGCACGACGCACCCACCAGCATGGCGGCGGGCTTGAAGCGCGCAAAGGCCTCACGCGTGGCGGTCTTGAACAACTCGGCGGTATCACCGCCCAGGTCGCGCGCCTGGAACGTGGTGTAGGTCACCGGCGGGCGTTTGCTGCTCCGCTGGATCATCGTGAACAGCAGGTCGGCGTAGGTGTCGCCCTGCGGTGCGTGCAGCACGTAGTGCACATCGGTCAGCGCGGTGGCGATGCGCATCGCGCCAACATGTGGCGGGCCTTCGTAAGTCCAGAGTGTCAGTTGCATGGCTTGTTCAGGCCGCCAATTTCTGCCGACGCAGCAGCGGCCGGGCAAACAGCGCGGCCAGGTCACCGGCCTGCTCAAAGCCCTGGATGGGGGTGAACACCAGCTCGATCGCCCACTTGGTGGTCAGCCCGGCGGCCTCCAGCGGATTGGCCAGGCCCAGGCCACAGACCACCAGATCGGGCGCAGCGGCATGGCAGCGGTCGATCTGGTTTTCCAGATGCTGGCCTTCGGACAACACGGTGCCGGTGGGCAGCAGCGCCAGCTCGGCGGCCAGGTGGGCGCGGTGCAAATAGGGCGTGCCCACCTCCGTCAACACCATGCCCAGCTCACGCGACAAAAAACGCGCCAGCGGCAGCTCAAGCTGTGAATCGGGGAAGAAGAAAATGCGCTTGCCTTCCAGCCAGGTGCGCTGCGCGGCCACCGCTTGCCGCGCGCGCTGCCGGCCGGGGTTGATCACCTGCTCAAACAGCGCCGGGGCCACGCCAAAAGCATCTGCCGCCGCCTGCAACCAGCGCTCGGTGCCCTCGGCGCCCAGTGGAAATGGGGCCTCCAGCCGCTGCGCACCGCGTGCCTCCAGCGCCCGCGCGGTATCGGCCAAAAACGGTTGCGCCAGCAGCAAACGGGTGGCCGGGCCCACCGTCGGCAAAGCCCCGGCGCGGCGCGGCGGAAAAAACTGCACCGTGCTTAAGCCCAGCGCAGCAAACAGCCGACGAAACTGGTCTTCCACCACATCGGCCAGCACACCCACCACCAGCAAGCTGGGCGCGGCATCAGCCCGCGACACCGGCGTCTCGGGCACCAGCGCGGCCAGGCAGGCATCCTCTCCCTGGGTGAATGTTGTTTCAATGCCACTGCCGGAATAACTCAGCACCCGCACATTCGGCAAATAGCGTTGCGACAAACGCTGTGCCGCCTTGGCCAGATCAAGCTTGATCACCTCCGACGGGCACGAGCCCACCAGAAACAGCAGCTTGATCTCGGGCCGGCGCGACAAAAGCTGCAACACCACCCGGTCCAGCTCGTCCTGCGCATCGGCGATGCCAGCCAGGTCGCGCTCGTCGATGATCGCGGTGGCAAAACGCGGCTCGGCAAAGATCATCACGCCAGCAGCGGACTGCAGCAAGTGCGCGCAGGTGCGCGAACCCACCACCAGGAAAAAAGCGTCCTGGATCTTGCGGTGCAGCCAGACGATGCCGGTCAGGCCGCAAAACACCTCGCGCTGGCCACGTTCACGCAGCACAGGCGCATCGCTGCAGCCGCTGTCCAGGCGCAAGGGGATCACCGCGCTCATGCTGCTGCCCCCAGCCGCGCCGCGCGCAGCTTCAGCACAAACTGCATGGCGTTGATCACATAGCTGGCATAAGCCGCCAGCGCCAGCAACATCTGGCCGTGTGCGCCCAGCGAATCGGTGAACACGGCCACCAGGTAGGCGGTGTGCAGCGCCAGCACCAGAAAGCTGAACACGTCCTCCCAATAAAACGCCGGTGCAAACAGCCAGCAATCAAACACCACCTTTTCCCAGATGCTGCCGGTGACCATGATGGTGTAGAGCAAGACTGTCTTGACCAGCACCGACGTTGTGGCCACCTCCAGGCCCTGGCCGGTGAGCAAAAAGCGCAGCACCAGCACCAAACTGACGCCGAATACCAGGAACTGCAGCGGGGCCAACAAGCCCTGCACCAAGGTCCAGCGTGTGGCGTCGCGGCGACGGCGCTGCTCGGGCGTGTAAAGCGGGGTGCGCGCCGCGGTGGCGGGTGAACGACCGGTCAAGGTCGGCGTCGGAAGACTGGGCATGTCGCCAATCTAGAGCGGGCAGACACAAGTGTCAATCAGGGTTGACGTTCTTTCTGGTTGACATTAGTCTGGCAAAACGACGCCGGGCCGTCCCAAGTCGGCTTGCTCCCCCTCGGGGGAAGGCAGCCGCCACGTGGCGGCTGCCTTGGAGGCCAGTTTCAATTCGACATCGGTCGAATCCCGACTTGACGTGCTCGATGACACCACTGACATTCGACCGCAGAGACGAGCCCCCGCGACGCCCAACAACGCGTCAAGATTCGCCTGCCGGTTGTGGCAAGGCGCGCCAATGCCCCTGGCGAGGAGACAGCAGTGAGCAGATTGCAGCCCGAAGATTCAGCCTCCGGCGTTCCGCAGCAACATCCGGAGTGGTCGCGCACCGCGCAAAACGCCGACTGCTGGCAGGAGATGCAGGCGCTGGCGGTGCAGGGTGGGCATGCGGCCTGGGCCTCGCTGGCCAGCCAGCGGCCAGCGGTCGAAGAGCGCTTGTCCCGCCTGGTGGACACGATAGAGCGCGACATCATCCCGCGCCTGGTGCGCGCCCATTCCCGCGCACCCGATCTGCGGCCGGTGGCGCTGGCGCCGCAGCCCGACGAGGTAGCCCGCTTCAGCGAGTTTGTGCTGTCGCGCAACGACGCAGCGGTGCAGGCCCAGTTGGCGGCGCTGCGCGAGCGTGGCGTCAGTGTCGAATCGATCTACATCGACCTGCTGGCGCCCGCCGCGCGCCACCTGGGTGTGTTGTGGGAAGAAGACCGCTGCCACTTTGCCGATGTCACGGTGGGCCTGGGCCGGCTGCAACAGATAATGCGCGGTTTGAGTTCGGCGTTTGGCACCGAAATCGATCCGCCTGCCGGCGGCCGCCGGGCGCTCTTGGCGCCGGCCCCTGGCGAGCAGCACACCTTTGGCCTGTCGATGGTGGCGGAGTTTTTTGCCCGCGCCGGCTGGGAGGTGGTGGGTGTGATGGACCCGATGTCGGCCAAGCTCGAGGACAGGGTAAAAAACGAATGGTTCGATCTGGTCGGCTTTTCAGCCGGCAGCACCACCCGCTTGCAACCGCTGACCGACTGCATCCAGTCGGTGCGGCGGTTTTCGCACAACCGCGCCTTGGCGGTGTTGGTGGGGGGCCCGTTGCTGGTGGTGCATCCCGAGCTGGCCGAGCGCATCGGTGCCGACGGTGCCACCACCGATGGCCGGCAAGCGCCATTGTTGGCCGAGCGCTTGCTAAGCCGCCGCGTCAACGGAGTCTGACAGCACGCCCTGCAGCGGTTCTGCGGGGCGCAGCATGAGCAAGCGCACAACCGCTGCCAGCCGGCCCAACGGCGCTTTCCACAAACTGCAAGCCAGCCTGGGTGGGCTGGATGCAGGCGTCGTCGGCGAGTTGCTGGCAACCGCCGCCGACCTGACCCTGGTGCTGGACAGCGGCGGCATCATCCTGGACCTGAGTTTCGGCAACGAGGCCCTGGCGACCGAGATCGGCGAGGGCTGGATCGGCCAGCACTGGGCCACCACGGTCAGCGAAGAAAGCCTGACCAAGGTGGCGGCGCTGCTGGCCGAGCCAGTGGCCGGCGCAATGCGCTGGCGCCATGTCAACCATGTGCTGGCCGGTGGCGCCACCTTGGCCATCGGCTATGCCACACATGCGGTGGCGGCCCAGGGCAACCGGCCAGCCCGGCTGTTTGCGTTTGGCCGCGACCAGCGCGCCACCACCGCACTGCAGCAGCGCCTGGTGGAGGCGCAGTTGGCGGTGGAGCGTGATTACGTGCGCTTCCGCCAGGCCGAGTTGCGCTACCGCCAGTTGTTCCAACTCGCCGGCGAGGCGGTGCTGGTGGTGGACGCCGGCAGCGGCAAAGTACTGGAGGCCAACCCGGCCGCCGCCGCGATGATGGCGCTGCCGGCCGACAAGTTGGTGGGCCAGGTGTTTCCGCTGGGCTTGACAGCACGCAGTGCCAAGGCGGTGGCCACACTGCTGGCCACGGTGCGCCGCGCCGGCGCGGCAGAGCCGGTGTCGGCCGAGCTGGCGCTGCCGCCGTCCGGCAGCGCCGACAAAACCCGCAACGGCGTGCGTGTGGCCGCCGCGCTGTTCCACCAAGACCAGGCCCATCTGCTGCTGGTGCGGTTGACCTGGGTGGACAGTGGCGGCGCGCACGAGCCGGTGGCCACCGACTCCGAGATGCTGTTGCAGCTTGCCCAGGTGGCACCCGACGGC
>JANOBL010000124.1:0-7202 GCA_031411635.1 Betaproteobacteria bacterium | reverse complement strand
CAGCCGCGCGCCGGTGCGCAGGATGCGCGCCACCGCCAGCATCTGCTGCTCGCCGCCTGAAAGCCGCGTGCCCTGGCTCTGCGCCCGTTCCTTCAGGTTCGGGAACATCGCGTAAATGTCATCGATGCTCATGCCGCCCTTGGCCAGCTCGGGCGGCAGCATCAGGTTCTCTTCGGCCGACAGGCTGGAGAAGATGCCGCGCTCTTCCGGGCAGTAACCGATGCCCAGCCGCGCGATGCGGTGGGTGGCCATGCCGACGGTCTCGCTGCCGTGGATCTGGATCGAGCCCTCGCGGCGGCCGATCAAGCCCATGATGGCGCGCAAGGTGCTGGTGCGGCCGGCGCCGTTGCGGCCCAGCAAGGTGACCACCTCGCCCTCGTCCACATGCAGGTTCACGCCGTGCAGCACATGCGATTCGCCGTACCAGCCGTGCAGGTTCTTGATTTCTAGAAAGCGCTTGGCCATGTCAATGCGCTCCGACCAACTCGGTCTGTGCGCTGCCCATGTAGGCCTCGATCACCGCCGGGTTCTTGCTGACCACCTCGTATGGCCCTTCAGCCAAGGTGGCGCCACGCTGCAGCACGGTGATGGTGTCGGCAATGCTGGACACCACGCTCATGTTGTGTTCCACCATCAGCACCGTTCGGTCGGCCGCCACTTTCTTGATGAGCTGGCGGATGCGGTCCACGTCCTCCAGGCCCATGCCCTGGGTGGGCTCGTCCAGCAGCTTCAGCTTGGGCGCCATCGCCAGGGTGGTGGCGATCTCCAGCGCGCGCTTGCGGCCGTAGCTCAGTTCCACCGCCGTCAGTGTGGCGTATTTTTCCAGGTCCACCTCGCGCAGCAAGGCCAGGGCCTGGCCGTTCAGGCTGTCCAGCGAGCGCTCGGAGCGCCAAAACTGAAACGAGCTGCCCAGCTTGCGCTGCAGCGCCACGCGCACGTTCTCCAGCACCGTCAAGTGCGGAAACACCGCCGAGATCTGGAACGAGCGGATCACGCCGCGCCTGGCGATGTGGGCCGGCGCCTCGGCCGTGATGTCCTGGCCCTCGAACAGGATCTGGCCCGAGGTGGGCGTCAGGAATTTGGTCAGCAGGTTGAAGCAGGTGGTCTTGCCGGCACCGTTGGGCCCGATCAGCGCATGGATGCTGCCGCGCCGCACCTGCAGGTTGACCTTGGAGACGGCAACAAAGCCTTTGAACTCCTTGGTCAGTTCACGGGTTTCAAGAATAGTGTCGCTCGGGTTCATTACCCGAGTCTAGCCGGCCGGGCGGCCTCAGCTCACCAACACTGCTCCACATTCAGCGCAGCGCCTGCGCCCACCGAGCGGTCTCCAAGCTGGTTGTAGCCCAGCGCACCGCAGGCGTCGCCGGCCTGGTTGCCACGCGGCGTGGCGCTGATGGCAAAAGCGTCGGCGGTCTGGCTGCTGATCGCCAGGCTGTAATAACCGCCGGCCGACACATTGGCAAACAAGCCGCCACTGCCGATGGTGGCGCCCACATAAGTGCCCCGCTCGGTGTAGTAGCGCTCCAGCTTTTGCGCCAGTTCCACCAGGGCCTGCTTGCCATCGGCGCGCCGGCCCTTGGCCACCTGCGCCGTGTAGGACGGGTAGGCAATCGACGCCAGCACGGCGGCGATGGCCACCACGATCATCATCTCGATCAGCGTGAAGCCACGCGCAGCAGGGTGGGTCATGGTTGGCGATCGATCATGATGAGCACGATACGGCGCACTGGCGCGGACGTTGCCTGGGCACTGCCGGCGCCGCCGCGCAGCAGCGGCTCCAGCGCAAAACGCACCTGCATGCCGGGCTGCAGCGCGTGGGGGCCGGTGGCGGCGCCGCCAGCCGTGCCCAGCACCCGCAGTTGCTGCGGGTGCAGCGGCACCGGCCGGCCCGCCACGGTGATGCTGCGGCCCTCGGCGTCCACCGCCTCGATGCGCGCGGCCACCAGGTCCAGCGTGGGTGCATCGGCGCCGGCCACCGGCGCGGCCTGCACCAGGCGCCGGCCCTGCTCGGCCGTGCCGCCGGGGCCGGCCACCGCCGCTGCCTGGGCGCTGCCGGCCAAGGCCAGGCAAGAAAGCCAAAACAGCCTCATATCAGTTCTCCATGGGATCGAAATGCCACCCGCGACGCATGAATCCGGCGCCGCCAAGCGGACGCCGCGGAACCGGCTTTGCCGGGCCGCTGGCGGCGCCCCCCTGGGGGGCTGAGGCCAGACACAAACGGCGTGCCGTTTGTGCCTGCCGAAGGGCAGGGCCTCTGGCCCTGTGCGGCCTGCAAGGACGCCGAAGGCGCTTCGGGGGGGGTCACTTCAATTGCTCCCAGGCCGAGCGGCGCGATACCGCCGGATTGCCTTTTTCAGGCACCCGCACGATGCTGCCGTTGGAGGTGTTGATCATCTTGAACTCCAGCGCCTTTTGCGCCCCGCTGCCACGCATGATGGTGGCCGCCGCCGGCACCGCGCCCACCTGCACCCCCGAGACCAGCGTGCCGCCGATCTGGTCGTTGTCGTCGATCTGGCCGTCGCCGTTGGTGTCAAGCGCCGCAGTGCGGTTGCCGGTGCTGACGTCCAGATCGATGATCCAGCCGTCGCCGCCGTAGGTGCACACCGCCGTGCTGGGGATCAGGCTGGAGATCACCAGCCGGTTGTTGCGGATCGCGGCCTCGCTCACCACCCGCTCGCCGCTGCTGGGCAAGTTGATCTTCCAGCCTTTTTTGCTGGCGTAGTAATCGGTCAGGCTGATCGTGTTGTCGCCGGCAATCGTGGTGTCGGTGACCGGGCCCACCGCATGCGTGCTCAACCGGTAGGTGCTGCCGCTGCCGCCCAGCGCGGTGCTGGCAAAGTTCTGCACCTGCAGGTTGGCCATGGCCACCGGCGCCCCGTTGTCCCAGATGCCGTACACCGACTGGACGCTGCCGGCGGCGTTGTCGCCAATGTCCACATAACGCCCGGTGCCCACGGCCACCAGGTAGCCGCCTTTCGGGAAGCGCGTCACATCGGGCCGGGCGGTGATGGCTTGGCCGCTGGCGGCGGTAAACAGCGGCAGCGGCGCGCCGGCCGTGCCGTAGGCCACCTTCCAGGCGGTGGGGCTGGCCGCGCTCAGGTCGAATTTCCACAAGTTGCCGTACAGGTCGCCGGCATAAACGATGTCGGCCACGCCGTTGTCGGTGGACGACACCAGCGCCACCGCCGACAGCCCGTTGGGTGCGCCCGGCGAGCCCGAGCCGGTGTCGATGCGGCTGATCGCGCCGGTTTCCAGGTCCACCAGCAACAGCACCGCATGGCCGTTGCTGCTGTTGTAGCCATTGCCAACGATGGCGCGCCAGCGGCCGTCGCGGGTTTTGGCCAGCAGCGGGCGGCCAAAGATGTAGCCCACGTCGCCGTCCGAATCGCCAATCTCCCAGCGCACCACCTGGGCTGCGGTGGCCTCGGTAATGTTGGCCGGGTTGCTGACATCCAGCGCAAACAGACCCGGTGCACCGGCGTTCATGCCGCTGACCAGCATGGATTTCCAGCCCCCGCCAAAGTACGCATCGCCCACAGCCGGTGAGCCATCCACCGTGAACTGGTGGGTGTACGGGTTGCCAGTCAGGTTGCTCAGCCGGTTGCGCACCGCCCAGGGCACATAGGCAAACAGCTCCGTGCCGTTGGCCGCGCTGAAGGCATGCAGCATGCCGTCGTTGGCACCGGCGTAGATCACCGGTGATTGCGCGCTGCGGCTGCTGGCATAGGTGGAATAGCGGGCCGATTCCATCGTGTCGCGAAACTCGCCGCTGGCGCCGCCCACGTAGGTGGGCGCGGAGTTGACGATGTCGCCCAGCACCGACGTGGCCCGGCTGCGGAACACCGGTGCGGCGCAAAACGCGCAGAAGCGGTCCTCACGCGCGGTGTTGCCGCGCAAAAACTCCAGCCGCTGCGCGCCAAAACCGTCCACCGTGCCGGTAGCGCTTTTGTTCAGTGCACTGACCAGGCCGGCATCGATCTCGGCCGCGCCTGGCGCCGCTGCGTTGGCCGGCCAGCGGAACGGCACACCGCGTGCACCCAGCCCGGCCGACGGCTTGTAGGTGATGATCTGGCGCCCGGTGCTCCAGTGCTGGGCATTGAGCTTTTGCCCGGCGTCCCAGTCCGGCGTGGCGCCGGGCGAGCCGCTGGCGCCCAGTGGAAACGCCAGCAACTGGCCCGACCAATCGCTGCTGGAAAACCGGCCCTGGTAAACCTTGGCGCCGGTGGCCCACGAGCCGGTGTTCAGCGACACCGACGAGGCCGCCGCCGTGCGCGAGATGATGTCCACGCTGATCGCGCGGAAGGCATCGGCCAGCGCGCTGGCGCTGTTGGCCAAATAGGCCTCGCTGGTGCCACCCAGCGCGGCCATGCGGTTCAGCGTGGCCACCGAGCTGGCATTGGCCACCGAATCCCCCAACCCCACCACATAGGTCACCACATCGACGTTCTGGCTGCCAAAGGCGGTGCTGCGCAAGGCGGTGACCTTGCTGAACACATCGTTGGCAGCAGTGCCAAAGGTCCAGGTGCCGGTGCCGGCATTGAAGATGTTGTTGATCTCGGCCAGCGAGTACATGCTGCCGTCGGTCTTGCCGGTGGGGTTGCCATCGGTGGCGAGCAGCACAAAGTTTTTCTGGCAGCTCTGCGTGATCGGCGAGGTCCGGCCGCTCAAGGTGTTGGCAAAGTAGCTGCGCACCGTGCCCAGCGTGCCGGCCAGCGGGGTGAACACGGCGGCGTTTTTCAACTCGCCGGTGGCGTTGTTGTTGGTCTCGGTGGCCAGCAGCGCCTGCAAGGCGTTGTAGTGCGCATCCGAGTCAGCCGCCACCGCGCGGTTGATGCTGCCGGCACCGGTGATGTCGGCGTAATAGCCCCAGGCCCGGCGCAGCCAGAACATGCGGTTGTTGGGCGGTGTCCGCGGCAAAAAGCCGGCGTCGGTGGGCGTAAAACCCCAGGTGCCCAGGCTGCCCGAAAAATTGCCGCTGGACCAATCGGTGCCGGCACTGCGGTTGTTGTAGACCTTGTAGTTGGTGCTGTTGTTGACCCCGATGCCGTAGAGCTGCGGGCCGTAGTCACCCGAATACAGCACATCGTTGATGCTGGGATCGTCGCCGGTGATGCCGTAGGTGATGAAGTTGAAGCCGTTGCCGGTTTGGGGGTTGGCCACGCAGCGCCGGTTGGCATTGGACGCCGACACCCCCGCCACACAATCGTTGGTGTAAACCACCTCGGCATCGCTGCCAAAGTAGTAGGCGTAGGTGGTGTACACCCCGCCGCCCGACAAGCCAAAGCTGGCCAGGCCCCACTGAAACTGGTTGCGGTAGCTGCTGATCGTGCTGCGCAACACCGAGCGCGCGATGTTGCCCCGGGTGCTGGCATCGTCACCGGCAATCAGCTTGCCGGCCATCGTGCCGTCCATCGATTGCGAGTTGTCATACACCACCAGCACATTGGGCTTGACGGTGCTGCCCAGAAACAGCGGCGTGCTGGCAAAGTTGAGCAGCTCGGCCCGGGCCGGCAGGGCCGCCGCCAACAATGCGGCCCCCAACAACGCGGCAGCCGCCAAATGATGACGCGCCGCTGACAAGTTCGAGTTCATTGCTTGACGTACACCGATTGAAGCATCACGACCGTGGCCGAGCGCATGCCCGAGGCCTGCGCCGTGATGCGGTAGGCGCGGGCATGCGGCGCGGGAGCGTTGGACCAGCCGCCGCCAAAACCAGCCGACTCACCGGCCACCGGTGGCAGCGTGGGCAGGCGCTCGATGAAGTAGCGCGGCTGGGTGGCCAGCGCCGCGTTGTCCGGCCCCAGCAGCGCCGCAGCGCCGGTGCGGCTGCCATAAGCCCGGGTGGTGGCCCAGTTGATGGTTTGCCACAGCGGCGCCGATTGGGGGTTGTTGGCGGTGTCCGACGGCGGGATGCACAGCCCCGCCGCGCAGCCCTCGGCAAAGCCGCTGCCAGCATCCACATTGGCCTCGATATCGGCCTCGGCATCGCGCAGTGCGGCCTCGGCCGCCTGCAGTGCCACATGGCGGTCGCGTGCATTGCCCACCATGCGCTCTTGCACGATGCTGCTGTTCATCGCGCCCATGGTCAGCATGGACAGCACCAGCATCAGCAGCAGGATGGCCAGCAGCGAAAAGCCGGCGGTGGGGGCTGGTTTCATTTCGACGGCTCCGGCGCGCTGCGCGTTACCCAGCGGGCGCCGCGGACGGGCTTCGCCCGTTCGCTGGCGTCGCCCCCTTGAGGGGGAGCGCCGAAGGCGCTTCGGGGGTGGGTCATTTCACGGCACCGCGTTGCGCAGGGACACCAGCATCGACATCACGGTGCGCAGCTTGCGGTCGGTGGGCGTGACCGTGACACCGCCAAACACATAAGGCTGGGCGGCGGTGGCTTGCTGCTCGCTGCCGCCGTTGAGCAGCAGCTCGATCCGGGCGTTGACCACCTGGCCCCAGTCGGTCACCGCATCGGCGCTGCGCAAGCGGTCGGCGGCAAAGTCGCCATTGGTGTCCACGCCGTAGGTGATGGCCAGGCGCTCAACCCCGGTCACCAGCTCCGAGCGCAGCGCCGCACCGTCGTAAGCCGGGCTGGCATACACCCACAGCGCGGTTTCGCCGCTGCGGCGCTCGCTGTTGGCCAGGTAGTAGATCTTGGTCTGCATGCGCCAGACCCGGGCATCGTTGGCAAACACCCGGGCCAAGGCACTGCGCGCCACACCGGGCACCACCCCACCGGCACCCGCCAGGTGGCTGATGCTGCCGGCCGCCCCCGGCCCGGCGTTGCTGGCCTGCAAGGCCGCCGCGCCGGCGCAATCGGCCACCACCAGCAGGTCGCCCTGGGCAAAGCTGGCAGTGGGCGTGATCGCCAACGTCGCGCTGGTATCGGCCATCTCGCCCACCAGCGACCAGCCCAGGCCGCTGGGCCGGCGCACCACCAGCACATCGCCGGCCGGCAGCGCACCCAGGCCATCGGCCGGCGTTGTCAGCACCGGCGACCAGGCCGCGCCGGTGTGGTGTGCCCCCCAGATCGGCTGGGCAAAGTTGTACAGCAACGCGGTGGGTGTGTTCAGCGTGTTGTCCACCGGCTCGGCACCCAGGCAGCCGCGAAAGCCCGACATGCGCAAATCGTTGGCGATGGTGTCCATCACGTAGCGGCCGTTTTCCTGCAGCCGCGCACCCGACTCTTGCGCGGTGAAGGTGCTGCGGGTGCC
>JANOBL010000123.1:0-1914 GCA_031411635.1 Betaproteobacteria bacterium | reverse complement strand
GGCGCTGCGCGGTGAGCGTTTCGACGCGCATGACTTCCTGCCGCAGGCGCGGGCCGCCGGCGCCGCCGCGGTGCTGGCCGAGCGTGGCGTGGCCGACTGCGGCCTGCCGGGCCTGCAGGTGGCCGACGCCGGCCTGGCCCTGCAGCAGCTGGCCCGCGCCTGGCGCACTGGCCTGCACCTGCCGCTGATCGCGGTGACGGGCAGCAATGGCAAGACCACCGTCACCCAGATGGTGGCCGCCATCCTGCACGCCTGGCAGGGCGACGCCGCGCTGGCCACCGCCGGCAACTACAACAACCACATCGGTGTGCCGCTGCAAGTGCTGCGGCTGCGCCAGGATGCAGTGTTGTGGCACCGGGTGGCCGTGCTGGAACTGGGCATGAACCACCCGGGCGAGATCGCCCAATTGGGGCAAATAGCCCAACCCACGGTGGCCCTGGTCAACAACGCGCAGCGTGAGCACCAGGAGTTCATGACCACGGTGGCAGCGGTGGCGCACGAAAACGGCGCGGTGATCAGCGCACTGCCGGCCAGCGGCACGGCGGTTTATCCGGCTGACGATGCCCAAGCTTCGGTGTGGCTGGCACTGGCCGGTGCGCGGCCACGCCTGACGTTTGCACTGCACGGCCCGGCCGATGTGTTTGACGAGGCTTTGTGGGTCAGTGACGACCAGACCGGCGGCCATTGGGGACATTGGCTGTTGCGCCTGCACACCCCCGCCGGCGCAATCGAGTTCAACCTGCATGCAGCAGGCCAACACAATGTTCGCAATGCCTTGGCGGCGGCCACCGCCGCACTGGCGGCAGGGGCACCGCTGAGCGCCATCACCCAGGGCCTGGAGGCCTTTCGTCCGGTGGCCGGCCGCTCACAAACCCAGGCGCTGCGGCTTGGCGGCAAGCCGGTGCTGCTGGTCGATGACAGCTACAACGCCAACCCCGATTCGGTGCGCGCAGCCATCGCGCTGCTGGCCGGGTTGACCGGTCCACGCTGGCTGATCCTGGGCGACATGGGCGAGGTGGGCGACCAGGGGCCAGCCTTCCATGCCGAGGTGGGCGCCTACGCCCGCAGCGCCGGCATCGAACAGTTTTGGACCGTGGGCGCGCTGTGTGTTGACGCTGCAGCCGCCTATGGCCCCGGTGCGCGCCACTTCGAGCGGGTGCACGGCCTGATCGCCGCACTGGGCCAGGCGCCTGATTGCGCGGCCGTGCTGGTCAAGGGCTCACGTTTCATGCACATGGAATCCGTGGTGGCCACGCTGCAGCAACTCGGTGGCAAGCCGGCAGCGCCAGCGACCTTGGCAAAGGGCGGCCATGCTGCTTAGCCTCACCCAGTGGCTGCTCGGCCAGTTCCCCGAATGGGGCTTTCTGCGCGTCTTTCAATACCTGACCTTCCGCGCGGTGATGGCGGCGATGACGGCGCTGTTGATCGGCTTGTCGATGGGCCCCTGGGTGATCCGCAAGCTCACCGAGCTGAAGATCGGCCAGCCGATCCGCGAATACGGCATGGCCAGCCATTTGGCCAAACGCGGCACGCCGACGATGGGTGGTGCGCTGATCCTGCTGTGCATCGGTGTGTCCACCGTGCTGTGGTTTGACTGGACGAATCGCTTCGTCTGGGTGGTGATGTTGGTCACCTTTGGTTTTGGCGCGGTGGGCTGGGTGGACGATTGGCGCAAGGTGGTGCAAAAAGACCCGGAGGGCATGCGCTCGGGCGAGAAGTTTTTCTGGCAATCGCTGATCGGCCTGGTGGCTGCGCTGTACCTGGCGTTTTCGGTCTCCGAGACCACCAATCTGCGGGTGCTGGAGTTGTTCATCCGCTGGGTGCAAAGTGGCTTCTCGAACGACTTGCCGCCCAAGGCCGACTTGATGCTGCCGTTTTTCAAGACCGTCAGCTATCCACTGGGCGTGTTTGGCT
>JANOBL010000122.1:0-2715 GCA_031411635.1 Betaproteobacteria bacterium | reverse complement strand
GTCAAGCACCAGCGCGAGGTGGGCACCGGCTACTTTGACGCGGTGACCACGACGATCGAAGCCAAGGCCTCGACCGGCGCGCTGAAGGGCTCGACCGAAGACGCGCAGTTCTTCGACGCCAAGCACGGCTGATCTGCTTTGCGCCTTCCCCCTGCCAGGGGGAAGGGGTCAAGATCAAGCGCCGCGTTGCCGCCGCAGCACCAGCAGCGCAAAACCCAGTGCCCCACCCGCCAGCGCCAGCGCAAAGGCCGGCGTGGCGGCGCTCCACAGCATTGGTGGCAGGTCGGCCAGCAGCCGCGCCGGCAGGCCTTGCAACACGTCCAGCGCGTCTTGCGCATCGCGCAGTTGCAAACCCCGCACCGCATCAAAGTACAGCAGCGCGTGCAAGGCCTCGGTGATGGGACGCCACAGCAGCGGGCCCACCAGCGGCTGGTCCAACCGGCGATCCAGGATCAGCGTGCCGGCCAGCGTCAGCGCGGCCACCACTGGCACGCCCCAGCGCCGCAGCCAGGCCGATGCGGCCATCGTCAGCAACAGCAGCGGCGACAGCCAGGCCATCGCGAGCAGCAGTGCGGCCGTCATGCGCAGCAGCAGCGTGGCCACCGACAGCGCCAGCAGGCCCCAGGGCTGGGCCAGCCAGGCCAAGGGCCCGTGGCTGCTGATGATCGTCACCATCGCAGCCAGCAGCCCGCCGGCCAGGCCCACCACGATCGCCAGCCCCGGCAGCACCAAGGCCTGGGTGACCAGCATCGCCGCCACCGCCTTGGCATGGCCCACCGGCAGTGAGCTCCAAAACTCGATCGAGCGGTCTTGCTGGTCGCGCCAGGCCAGGCCGGGCAGTTGAAAACCCACTGACAGCAAGGCCAGCGCCAGCGTCACGCCAGTCACCGCCAGCACCAGCAGGCCGGTCTGCAGCAATGCCGGCGTTTGCCGCAGCGCCGGCAACTGCAGGCTCTGGTCGTTGACATCGATCTGCACGCCACTGTCAACCAAGCTGCCCAACAGCAGCAGCACGGTGGGCGCCAGGATCACCAGCAGCCAGCCCAGGCGGTGCTGCATCCATTCGCGGTGCATCAGGGTCACAAATTGGGTCATCGCGGGTGCTCCTCACAAACCTTGGGTACGGTGCAGTTCGGGCTGGCGGGTCAGCGCCATGAACAAGTCCACCAGGCTGGGCCGCAGCCGCTGGCCCATGGCCATCAGCGCTGCAGGCGGCGGCCCGTCAAACAGCGCTGCACTGCTGCCTTGCACCCGGTAGCGCAGCAGCGGGTGGGCGGCGGCCACCGCGTCGGCCGCCGCGGCGTCGTGGCCCAGCGCCACAAAGCGGCGCTCGATGTCGTCCAGGCTGATGGCCAGCACCAGCTTGCCCTCGTTGAGCATCAGCACATCGGACAGCAGGCTCTCGACCTCTTCCACCTGGTGGGTGGAGATCAGCACGCTGCGCTCGCCGTCGCACCATTCGTCCAGCAGCATTTCGTAAAACGATTTGCGCGACAGCACATCCAGCCCCAAGGTGGGCTCGTCCAGGATCATCAGCCGGGCGTCGATGGCCGCCACCAGCGCTAGGTGCACCTGCACCACCATGCCCTTGGACAAGGTGCTGACCTTGTCGCCCAGGCCCACACTGGTGCGGCGCAGCAGCGTGCGCGCCCGCTCGGCCGAAAACCTGGGGTGCAAGCCGCTCATCAGTGTGATGAGCTGTCCCACCTTGGCCCAGCCCGGCAGGATGGCCACATCGGGGATGTAGGCCAGTGATTCGAGCAATTGCACCCGCTGCCGGCGCGGCTGCAGGCCCAGCACGCGCAATTCACCGCCCGCCGGCAGGTCAACATCGGCCAGCCCCACCAAGGCCTTCATCAGCGAGGTCTTGCCAGCGCCGTTGTGGCCCAGCAACCCCACCACCCGGCCCTTGGGCACCGTGAATGTCAAGTCATCCAACGCGGTTTTGCGGCCGTAGCGCAGGCTCAGGGCCCGGGCCTGGATCAATGCTTCCATCATGCCTCCCAGCACAAATCGTTGGCGCCCAGCCCCAGCCGGCGCAGCCGGGCGCGCAGCAGCGGCCATTCGGTGTTCAAGAACCGGCTGCGCTCGGTTTCACGGAGCTGGGCCAGTGCACCGGGCCGCACATAAAACCCCAGGCCACGCCGGGTTTCCAGCAGGCCGTCATCGCCCAGCGCCTGCAGCGCGCGGTTCACCGTCAGCGGGTTCAGCAGGTAGCGGCCGGCAAGCGCCCGCACCGACGGCATGGCCGCGCCCTCGGCCGGCTCGCCGTCCAGCAAACGTGCACAAAGCTGATCGGCAAGCTGCTGGTAGATCGGCAGCAAGGGGCTCCAGGTTGGCATGGTGCGGGTCCGGTGTGTTGCTGAAGTAACACACCATAACAAGCCCACCAGCCCGGCGCGACGACGATGCGACAGGCTGCAGCCTGGGCTGACGGGCTGCGCGCTACATCGAGGCCAGCAGCATCTGGTGGTACTCGTCCCTGGTGGCGATGCGAGGGTTGGTCTTGTGGCAATGGTCGGCCATGGCACCGGTTATCACGCGCTCGAACAAATCGGCGGTCACGCCCATCGCGGCCAGCCCGCTGGGCAAGCCAAGGCGGGCATTCATCGCGCGGATCGCGGCTGCCACTTCAGTGCCGGCGGCGTCGCAGCCGGGCAGGCCAATCGCCGAGGCGATGCGCTGCAGGCGCTGCTCACGCTGGATGCTTTGGGC
>JANOBL010000121.1:0-1608 GCA_031411635.1 Betaproteobacteria bacterium | reverse complement strand
CAGGTGCGGCTGACGCATGTTGCAAGGATGGCTGCCGTGCCGGGCGCTGCGCCCTACCGCGTGCCGCTGTTCCAGGCCCCGCCGCCGCCGCTGTGCAGCGGCTGGGCGTTTATTGAATTTGCCGTCGATCCGGCCTCTGCGCAGCGCCTGGCCTCACTGCTGCGCGGCCTGGGTTTTGCGCGCATCGGCAGGCACCGGTCCAAGCAGGTCGAGTTGTACGGCCAGGGCGAGGTGGGCATCGTGCTGAACCTGGAGCAGGACTCGTTTGCGCGCAGCTACTTCGATCTGCACGGCACGACGGTTTGTGCTTTGGCACTGGCCACCGGCGATGCCCAGGCGGCGATGGCGCGTGCCGAGGCATTGGGCTGCACGCGCATCAGCGGCCAGGTCGGCAGCGATGAACTGGACATGCCCGCCGTGCGTGCGCCCGATGGCAGCCTGCTGTACTTCTGCGATCCGGCGTTGGATGGGCACCATGGCTTCGAAGCCGATTTTGTGATCGACGCCCAGGCCGCACCGCTGATAGCGCTGGGCCAGGGTGCCCGCATCGACCACATCGTGCAGGCCGTGCCTGCCGGCCAGCTAGAGCCCTGGGTGTTGTTCCAGCGCGCGGTGCTGGGCCTGGCGCCGCAGCGCAATGTGGTCTTGCACGATCCCTACGGCGTGATCCGCAGCCGGGAAATCGAGTCGGCCGACAAGGCCGTGCGTTATTCGCTGATGGTCTCCGAGCGCAACAACACCGTGGTCTCACGCTCGGTATCGCGGTTTGGCGGTGCCGGCGTGCAGCAGATCGCCATCGCGGTATCCGACCTGATCAGCACGGCGGCTGCACTGCGCCGTGCCGGGGCGACCATGCTACCGGTGCCCGACAACTACTACGACGATCTGGCCGCCAAATACGCGTTGGCGCCGGCGTTTCTGGAGGCCTTGCGCAGCAGCGGTGTGCTGTACGAGCAAGACGCCTCAGGCGGCGAGTTTCTGCATGCGTACGCGGCGCCGTTCGACGACCGCTTCGAGTTTGAATTCATAGAGCGGCGCGGTGGTTACGCGCTTTACGGCGCCACCAACTCGCCGGTGCGCCTGGCCGCGCTGGCGGAATGGCGGGCCACCGCCGACACTTGAGACAAGGAGAAAGTTGATGATCATCGATTGCCACGGCCACTACACCACCGCCCCAAAGGCGCTGGAAAACTGGCGCAACCAGCAGATTGCTGGCATCCAGGATGCGGCCCTGATGCCGAAGGTCAGCGACCTGAAGATCAGCGACGACGAGTTGCGCGAGACGATTGAAGCCAACCAGCTCAAGCTGATGAATCAGCGCGGCAGCGACCTTACGATCTTCTCCCCTCGCGCCAGTTTCATGGCGCATCACATCGGCGACTTCCAGGTCAGCTCGACGTGGGCGGCGATCTGCAACGAGCTCTGCTATCGCGTCGCGCAGCTGTTTCCCGACCGCTTCATCCCGGCTGCGATGCTGCCGCAATCGCCGGGCGTCGATCCGAAAACGTGCATTCCGGAGCTCGAGAAGTGCGTCAATGAATTCGGCAACGTCGCGATCAACCTGAATCCGGATCCATCGGGCGGCCTATGGAATTCGCCGCCCCTGAC
>JANOBL010000120.1:0-1706 GCA_031411635.1 Betaproteobacteria bacterium | reverse complement strand
GGTACGGCCAGGCCCGGGTGGAGGCCGGCCAGATCTTCAAGGCCGACAACGTGACCGTGCCCGACGCGCTGGGCTTTCGCGCCGGGGGTGACGAGTCGGTGCGCGGCTACGCCTACCGCTCGCTGGCGCCAGTGGGTGCGGACGGTGGCACCGTCAGCGGCCAGGCGCTGCTGACCACCAGCGTGGAGCTGGCCAGGCCGATCAGCGCCAGCCTGCCCAGTGTGTGGGGCGCCGTGTTTGTGGATGCCGGCCGCGCGGTGGACCGCTGGGGCGACTACCGCGCGGCCATCGGCTACGGCGCCGGGGTGCGCTGGCGCAGCCCCATCGGCCCGCTGAAAGTGGACCTGGCCTGGGCCGAAGAGCTGCGCCGGCTGCGGCTGCATTTTTCAGTGGGCATAGCGTTTTGATGGCCGACCAGCCCAACCCGACGGCGCCGGCCGCGCCTGCGGCCGCAACGCCCACCGCACGCCCCCGGCGGCGCCGCTGGCCGGCCGTATTGCTGGTCAGCCTGGTGCTGGTGCTGGTTTTGGCCGCCGTGCCGCTGGGCGGCTGGTGGGCGCTGCAAAACCACCCGACCGCCCTGCCCTGGGCCTTGCAGCAAGTGCCAGGTTTAACGGTGCAAGGCCTGCAAGGCACGCTGGCCAGCGGCCGGCTGCAGGCCCAAGCCATGGTGCTGCAGCTTCCGGGCGATGGTGGCCGCATCACGGCCCAGGCGCTGCAGCTTCAAACCGCCGGCTGGCAATGGTCGCCCCTCCCCGGCAGCCGCTTTGGCCTGCCCAGCCTGCACCTGGCGCTGCTGTCGGCCGAGCAGGTGACTTACCAAAGCGGCCCGCCACCCAGCACGCCGCGCAGCGCACCGGTGGATTTGAAACTGCCGCTGGTGCTGCAGATCGACGCACTGCGCATCCAGCGGCTGCAGATCGACGATTTGCCGCCGGTCACCGCGCTGGCCGCCAAGCTGACTTTGGGCGCCGAGCAAGGCGGCCAACACCGCGTCGATTCGCTGTCGTTCACCTGGCAACAAGCGGTGGTCCAGGCCCAGGGCCAGATCAACAGCGCGGCGCCGATGGCGCTGCAGGCCAGCGCAACGGTGCAGCGCGACAGCGCGCCGGCCTGGTCGGCTGCCGTCAAACTGCACGGCCCGCTGGCCCGGATCGAGGCCGATGCGCAGATGCAGGGCCAGCGTGGGGCGCGGCTGGACAGCCCGGCCACCACCGCCGCGCCGCTGTCGCTGTCCGCCCAAGCCACGCTGCTGCCGTTTGCGGCCTGGCCACTGGGCGACTTCAAGCTCAGCACCCAGGGCCTGGACCTGGCCGCCCTGGTGCCAGGCTGGCCACGCACCATGCTCAGCGGCGATGCACTGCTGCAAACCAGCGGGCTGGACCGGCCGGCCAACGCCCGCATCAGCCTGGACAACCGCATGCCCGGGCCCTGGGACAGCGGCCGGCTGCCGCTGCAGCGAATCAGCTTGCAGGCCAGCGCCGCGCCCAACCGGCCCGAGCACTTGCGCTTGCAAGGCTTTGCACTGAACCTGGCCGATGACAAAGGCAGCGCCGGCAGCATCAGCGGCCAGGGCCAGTGGGACGCCGGCACGCTGG
The DNA here is from genome assembly GCA_031411635.1 of Betaproteobacteria bacterium. Classification (GTDB taxonomy): domain Bacteria; phylum Pseudomonadota; class Gammaproteobacteria; order Burkholderiales; family Burkholderiaceae_C; genus Pseudaquabacterium. Next base: position 108 of record JANOBL010000120.1, on the reverse strand, counting down.
CGCTGACCCTGCAACTGGCCGATCTGCAACCGGCGCGGCTGCACCACCAGGCAGCGGCGCTGATGCTGGGCGGCCCGGTGCAATTGCGCATCACCGGCCTGCCCTCGC
>JANOBL010000119.1:0-6337 GCA_031411635.1 Betaproteobacteria bacterium | reverse complement strand
AAGGGCGCGGCAAAGGGCTTCAGCGTGCCAGCGATCACCGCCTGCTGGCGCTGCAACAAACCGGCCTTGACGGCAGCCGGCAGACCTGCATTCAGCGCCGAAAGCTGCACCAGCCCATCCTTCAAACCACCCCACACCGGCTTGGCTTGCCAAGTGCCGGCAATCACCGCCCGCGCCACCTGGCTGTAATAACCGCCCCAGTGGTGGGTGATCGCCGCCAACTGGGCTTTGGGCGCAAACGCCGCCATGTCGCTCTGGTAAGCCAGCAGCAGCACGCCTTTTTCCTCGGCCGCCTGGGCCACCGCCGGTGAGCCGCTGTGGTTGGTCAGCACATCGGCGCCCTGGTTGATCAGCGCCAGCGCCGCTTCGCGCTCGCGCGCCGGGTCGAACCAGGCGTTCAGCCACACCAGCTTGACCTCGGCCCTGGGGTTGGCCGCCCGCATACCCAGCGTGAAGGCATTGACGCCCTGCACCACCTCGGGCACCGGAAACCCTGCCACATAACCCGCCACGCCGTTTTTGCTTTGCTGCCCGGCCAACCAGCCGGCCAGCCAGCGCGCCTCGTAATAGCGGGCGTTGTAGGTGTTCAAGTTGGCGGCGGTCTTGTAGCCACCGGCATGTTCAAACTTGACGGCCGGAAATTCCGCCGCCACCCGCAGCGCCGGTTCCAGATAGCCAAAGCTGGTGGCAAACACCAGGCCGCAGCCTTGGCCGGCCAGATCGCGCATCACGCGCTCGCTGTCGGCGCCCTCGGCCACGCCTTCAACAAAGCGGGTGGCCACGGCGTCGCCCAGGTTGCGGGCCAGGGCCTGGCGGCCCAGCTCGTGCTGGTAGGTCCAGCCCGCTTGGCCCACCGGGCTGACATAGACAAAACAGGCTTGCAGCGGCGCCGCGCGGGCCGCAGGAGAAAGTGCAGCAGAAGTTGCTGCAACAACAAACGCGGCCATGCTGGCGCGCCTGAGGTTTTTTGACATGGTTGTCCTCGACATGGCCCCGTTGAATGAAAAGCGCCGGCTTCGGGGGCACGAAGACGGCGCTACATCGGGATTGTCGCAAATCCCGAGCACACGGCCCGAGCACACGGCCCCAGGAAAGCCCTGAGGTGGCGCAATCCTTGCCAGTGGCCTGGGCGCCGTAGCATCGGCGCACCACAAGGAGGCTTGCCATGTCGTCCACCCGTTTGTTCCCGTCCCTGATGTTGGCCACCGCGCTGCTGGCCGCGCCCACGCTGCAGGCCAAGACCCTGGTTTATTGCTCGGAGGGCTCGCCCGAGAACTTCACCCCGGCGCTGAACACCACCGGCACCAGCTTTGATGCCGCGCGGCCGGTGTACGACAAGCTGACCCAGTTTGCCCGCGGCTCCACCCAGGTGGAGCCCGGCCTGGCCGAGAGCTGGACCGTGTCGCCCGATGGCAAGGTGTTTACGTTCAAGCTGCGCAAGGGCGTGAAGTTTCATGCCGGTATCAACGGCTTCAGGCCCAGCCGCGATTTCAATGCCGACGATGTGCTGTTCTCGCTGGAGCGGCAGTGGAAGGCCGACCACGCCTATGCCAAGGTGTCGGGCGGCAAGTACGACTACTTTGCCGACATGGGGCTGAACGACGATGTGGCATCGCTGGAAAAGCTCGACCCACTCACCGTCAAGATCACGCTGAAAAAGCCCAACGTCACGATGCTGGCCAACCTGGCGATGGACTTTGCGTCGATCCACTCGGCCGAATACGCCGAGATGCTGGCCAAGGCCAACAAGAAGGAGCAGTTTGACCAGCAGCCGGTGGGCACCGGGCCGTTTTCGTTTGTGGCCTACCAGAAGGACGCGGTGATCCGCTACAAGGCCAACCCGGCGTACTGGGGCGAGAAGGCCTTGGTCGATGACCTGGTGTACGCGATCACACCGGACCCCACCGCGCGCTACAGCAAGCTCAAGGCCGGCGAATGCCACTTTGTGATCGCGCCGCGCCCGGCCGACCTGCCCGAGATGCAAAAAGATGCCACGCTGACGCTGATCAACCAGCCCGGCCTGAACATCGCTTACTGGGCTTTCAACACCCAAAAGCCGCCGTTCGACAAAAAGGAGGTGCGGCAGGCGCTAAGCATGGCCATCGACAAGGCCGCGATCATCAAGGACGTGTACCTGGGTGCCGGCCAGGCCGCAAAGAACCTGATCCCACCCACACTGTGGAGCTACAACGAGGCCATCAAGGAATACCCGTTTGACGCCGCCAAGGCCAAGGCCATGCTGGCGACGGCGGGCATCAAAACCCCGCTGGAAATCGACCTGTGGTACATGCCGGTGCAGCGGCCCTACAACCCCAACGCCAAGCGCATTGCCGAGATGATGCAGGCAGACCTGGCCAAGGTGGGCGTCACGGCCAAGCTGGTGACGTTTGAATGGGGCGAGTACCGCAAGCGCATGCAGCAAGGTGAGCACACCACCGGCATGCTGGGCTGGACCGGCGACAACGGCGATCCGGACAACTTTTTCTTTTTGCGAGGCTGCGACGCAGCGCGCCCGGGTGGCCAAAACCTCAGCAAATGGTGCAACAAGGCCTATGACGAGCGGCTGGAAAAAGCCCGCACCATCGCCGACATCAAAGAGCGCAGCAAGCTGTACCAGGAGATGCAGCAGATCGAGCACGACGACGCGCCGGATTTCAAGATCGCGCACTCGGTGGTGTACGAGGTGATGCGCAAAGAGGTGACCGGCTACAAACAAAGTCCGTTTGGCTCGCACCAGTTCAATGGGGTGGCGTTGAAGTAAGGTCGCATCGCAATGCAACACAGTGCACTACGCCGTGTTGCAACACCTTTTCTGCAGGACTTGCGGCCATGACCGACCCCGTTGCCCCCGTCACGAAAGACAGCCAGGTCAGCATGCGGCTGCCGGGTGAATTGAAAGCCCGCATCGAGCGCTACGCCCAGATGACCGGCCGCAGCAAAAGCCATGTGGCGATAGAGGCGCTGGCCGAGTACCTGGATTGGCGCTTGCCGGAGGTGGCCGACCTGAAAGAGGCGGTGGCCGCCGCTGACCGCGGCGAGTTCGCCAGCGATGACGAGGTGCTGGTGGTGTTTGCGCGATATGCCACGCCACGCCCAGCATGAAGTTGCGCTGGACGCGCCGTGTGCTGGCCGATCTGTAGCGCTTGGCCGAGTGCATCACCGCAGACGGCAAGCCGATGGCTGCCGAAGCTTTTGTGGCGGCCATCGCGCTCAAGGTGGCGCGTCTTGAAGGATTTCCGTTGCTCGGGCGGAGTGGCCGGTTTGACGACACCCGGGAGTTGATCGTGCACCGCAACTACCTCGTCAGCTACCGGTTGAGGGCCGACGAGGTGCAGGTGCTGCAACTCTGGCATTTGGCCCGCGAACGTCGTGGCTGAACACCCAATGCGGATCCCTGCTGACGTTAGCGCCGGCGGCCATGGGACTTATGCCAATGTCGTCAGGCCTGCGGTTTGCAAGCGCGTTGATAGCAGGGCGACACGACAAACATCTCAGCACCACGCTGGCGCTGTTGCGCCGTTCCCCACAAGTCGACCTGCTGGAAATCGACTACCGCGCGCTGATCCAAGACACCACCGCCACCCTGGCCCAAATCGTCAGCTTCCTCGGCCCAGCCATGCTGCCGCATGCCGAGGCGATGGCCGGTGTGATCGATGCCGGCCTTCACCGGCAGCGGGTGTGAACCAGGCGTCACCTACGTCGCCTACGCCGGCTGCATCGGTTTCAGTTTGCCGGCGCGCAAAGCCCACGCGCGGTTGACCGGACTGTTCGGTTTCCAGGCCAGCCGCTCGGCAACAAACGCATCAGCAAGCCGGTGGTCGCCGAGGCGGACGGCGGCTTCGGTCAGCGTCCACGAAAACATGTCGCGCTGCGCATGGCTGCCGCCAAAACGATCAGCCTTGGCGCGCAGCGGCAGCAGCAGCTCGATGGCTTGCGCGTAGCGGCCACGGCCGAATGCAGCGAGCCCTTCGCATGCCGGCACACCGACTTCTCGGCTCATCATCGCGGCGGTTCCGGTCCCCGCTGCAGCGCGTTTCGCGGTTTCAATCTGCCGCTGCTGCGCTTCGCTGTTGCCGGCGCCGACAAACGCCATCATCGCGTTCACATCGTTGAAGGCGTAGTAGGCATCGTCGACCCGGGTCTGCCATTTTTGGGCCAGGCCGTTCCAACGGTCGCCAACATCGTGGCCCAGCAATGAAAGCCGCCACAGCAACGACGATCCGTCGAGCAGTTCCAGCGCTTGACCAAAGCCCGCAGCAGAAATCTTGTCGTCAAACAGCTTCAGCGCGGAAGGCAGGTCACCGGCATCCAGATGGAACAGCGCCATGTGCCACCACAGGTGGAATGCAAACAGGCTGTTCGGCGCCCAGCCATCGGCGCCGGCGGTTAAAAAGCCCACCCCTTCTGCGGCCCGGCCTTGCATCTCCATGACATGTGCAACGGCGTGAACCGCCCAACCATCCTGCGGGTTCACGGCGACAGCCGCCAGCCCGCGTGCCTCGGCCTGTGCGTAGTCGCCAGACTCTTCAAGGCCAAACGCAAGCATGCCTTCAACAAAACCATGGCCCGGCACATGGCGGCTCCAGTGCGGCAGCACACGGGCAATGCGATCACGCAACATCTGCGAATGGCCGAGAAAAAAATCGCCGACATGCGCAAATTGAAGCGCCAACAGATCGCGCGGGTAGGCGATGGAAACGCGGCCCCACAGCTCAACCGCCCGCTCCCAATCGCCGGTCAGCCATGCGCGGGCCGCTGCAATGTGCATGCGCTCCCGGTCGTTGGCCTGGCCGGCCAGCGCTTCGGCCGCCTGCACGCTCTTGATCATTTCAGGCTCAAACGCCTTGTCGGTGGCGGTGGCCAGCATGCCGGCGCGAAAGGCGTGCGCCATCACAAAGTCAGGATGGATGGCGATGATCTTGTCGACCTCGGCCAGCGGATCGGCCTGGTAGGCATGCAACAGGTCAAAGGCCTGATCGAGTGCATCGATCGCGCCCTGCGAGCCATATGAAACCGGGTTGCCGCGTTTATCGAACTTGGTCATGGTGCCTCGCAATCTGGGCTGGACAGCCGGTAAGCCCCCCGGCCGGGCGATCTCATTCGCGCTCGATCTTCCGCCAAAACCGGAAGCATTCGGGGTTGAACCGCAGGACTAGGCTCAATCAACCCGGATGCCAGCCTCGTCGATCACCTTCTTCCAGCGCGCCGAATCGCTCTTGATCAGCTCGGTGACCCGGGATGGGGCACCGCCGGCCACGTCCAGGCTCATCTCGGCCAGCCGGGCGAGCAGGTCTTTGTCCTGCAGGATCGCGTCTATCGTGCGGTTGAGCTTGGTGACGATCTCGGGCGGCGTGCCGGCCGGCGCCATGAAGGCGTACCAGAAGGTCATGTCGAAGTCTTTGCCGCCGGCTTCGGCCACGGTCGGCACGTCGGGATAGGCGGGTAGGCGCTTGGGCGAGGTGACCGCCAGCGCGCGCAAACGCCCGCTCTTGACCATCGGCATCGCCTCTGGCACCAGCGCCATCATGAGCTGCACCTGGCCGCCCATCAGCTCCTGCAGCGCTGGCGCGCCGCCTTTGTACGGCACATGCACCGGGTCAAAGCTGTTCAGCTTTTTGTAGTACTCCATGCCCAGGTGGCTGGGTGTGCCGTTGCCGGCCGAGGCGTAGCTGACCGTGCCCTTGTGGGTTTTCAGGTGGTTGCCAAGTTCGGCCATCGTCTTCACCGGCAACTGCGGGTGCACCACCACCACGCTGGGCACCGTGGCCGCCAGCAATATCGGGGTCAAATCCTTCAGCGGGTCGTAGGGCAGGCGCTGGCCGTACAGGCCAGGGTTCACCGCCAGGCCGCTGAGTGTGCTGAGCAGGATCGTGTAGCCGTCGGGCGTGGCCTTGGTGACGTTGGTGATCGCGATCTGCTCGCTGGCGCCGGGCTTGTTCTCCACCACCGCCGCCTGGCCCAGGCGCTTGCCCAACTGCTCGCCGATCATGCGCGCCAGCGCGTCGGTGGAGCCACCGGCGGCATAAGGCACGACGATGCGGATCGGCTTGACGGGATAGTCCGCAGCCTGTACCGGCAGCGCGCCGGCCACCAGCACGGAACCGGCAATGAAGGAGGCAAGGGCATGGGTCATGAGGCGTTCCCGGTAAGTTTGAAGGGGTGGGTGAGTGCTTGAACTCTACAATCATGTTGACATGTCGTCAATAAAACGTTGATAATTTATTTACGTTATCTCAGAGGGTGTTGACGAAATGAATGGCACCCGCGTGAGGCCCCAAAACGGGCCAAATCTAGGCGCAAAGCACAGACGGGCTGCAGGCCCGGCGAGCATTTGCAA
>JANOBL010000118.1:0-3174 GCA_031411635.1 Betaproteobacteria bacterium | reverse complement strand
CCGGTTCAAGACCCTCGAAATCAGCGTTTTTCATCAGCACAAGCTCCTGGGGCAAGGATATCGGCAGCGGTGCAACGCCACCATCGGGCCGCCGCCCACCCCTACACTGCAGCCCGCGCCAGCAACCGGGTTTGGCGCCTTGCCGCATCCTTTGTTGATCGACCCCATGCTGACCTGGTTTTTCAAGAAACGTGGCGCGGCGCCGGCCGTGCCGGTGGCGGCTGCTCGGCCGGCGGCTGCGCCCCAGGTGCTGGCAGCAAACCAGGCCGCTGAACGCACCCAAAAACGCACCGAAAAACGCGCCCAGCAACAGCAAAACGCCCAGGCCACCTGGGCGCCGCAGCTCCAGGCCGCGCTGGGCGATGACGCTGCGCTGCTGCAGGTGGCGCTGGCCACGCCGGTGCTGGAGATCAAGCTGGCGGCGGTGCAAGCGCTGGCCGCCGAGGCCACGCTGCGCCAGGCCGAAAAAGCGTTTCGCAGCCACGACCGGCGGGTGCACCAGCTTGCGCGGCGGCGGCTGGACGCAGCGGTGCTGCAACGCGAGACCGGTGAGCGCGCTGCCGCGCTGCTGGCAACGGCGGCCGCGCTGCAGGCGCAGGCCGTCGTGCCGGTCAACCACCTGGTGGCGCTGGACCGGGATTGGCAGGCGTTGGACGCTGCTTGCCTGGACCCGGCGCTGCAACAGCAGTTTGGCAATTTGCGCGCCGCGCTGGATGCCGGCGTGCGTGAACAGGCCGAGCTGCGGCAGCAAGCGCAGCGCCAGGCTGCCGAAGCCGCCCAGGCGCTGGCCGAGCAGCACCAGGCCAGCCTGGCCGAGCTGGCAGCAAGCCAGGCCGCCGAAGCGCTGGCGGCGCTTGCTGCCGCGCCGCTGTTGCCCTCCCAGCCGCCACCCAAACCGCCCAAACCCCCGGCCGCACCACGCCCGTTGCCCGACGCCACCCAGCGCGTGGCGCTGGAGGCGCTGCTGCAGCAAGCCGAGGCGGCACTGGCCGATGGCCAGCTTGCGGCCCTGGGCCCGGCGCTGCAGGCGTTTGATGCCGCGCTGGCCGGCTGGCCCGGTGTACCCGCTGGTGATGCACTGCGCCAGCGCGCAGCGGCCTTGCTGGCCGAGCGCGGCCGGCTGCAGGACTGGCAGCGCTGGGGTGGTGGCCTGGCGCGCGACGACCTGGTGGCGCAGGCCGAGGTGCTGGCCCGTGCCACCGCTGCCGCCGCCGATCCGGCGCTAGCCACCGCACCGCCGCTGGACCTCAAACCCCATGCCGACGCGGTTGCCACGTTGCGCTCTCGTTGGCGCGAGCTGGACCGCCTGGGCGCTGCCGCATCGCAATCGCTGTGGCAGCGCTTTGATGCGGCCTTGCAAGCCGCCTACGAACCGGTGGCGGCGCAACACGCGGCGCTCAAAGCGGCGCGCCAGGACAACCTGGCGGCACGCGATGCGCTGCTGGCCACGCTGGACGCGCTGCCCGATCCGGTGGTGGTTGACGGCGCCCTGGTTGATACCGCCGATGCCGCCGAGGCCCAGGGCCAGTTCTGGAAAACCCAGTTGCGTGCACTGGACCAGTTTCACACCGCGTGGCGCCAGCTCGGCCCGGTGCAGCACACCGTGCCGGCCGCTGCGCGCGAGGCCTTGCTGGCGCACCAGCGGCAAAGTCTGGCCCGCATCGAGGCGCCGCTGCAGCAGGCGCGGCGCGCGGCCGAGGCGCGGCGTGAGCAACTGATCCAGCAGGCCCAGGCCCTGGCCGGCGATGCAGCGCTGCAATTTGACGCCGCCCAGCAAGTGCGTGCACTGCAGGCCGACTGGCAGCAGCAAGCCCGGGCGTTGCCACTGGCGCGCGCGGTTGAAAACGCGCTGTGGGCCCGCTTCAAGGCCGCGCTGGATGCGGTGTTTGCACAGCGCGATGCGGCCCGCAGCGCACGGGATGCCGAGCTGGCGCTGCAGCAGCAAGCGCGTGAGGCCCGCCAAGCCCAGCAGCAGGCCCAGGCGCAGCAGCAGCGCGAGCGCTGGCAGACTGGCTGCGATGCGCTGCTTGCCCGGCTGGCGCAGTGCGAGTTGCAGCCGGAGCCCGGCGCCGAAACACAAGCCAGCACAGCCCAGGTGGAGGGCCTGCTGCTGCAGCTTGAAGCCAGCCTGGACCTGCCAGCCTGCGCCGAGCAACTGGCCGCGCGCCGCCAGCTCAAGCTGCTGGCCTTGAAAGCGGCGATGGAGGGCCGGGCGGTGCCGGCCGGCGCAAGCCAAACCCCGACCCAGCAGCTAGCACTGCTGCTGGGCCAGCGCCGGTTCACCGCCGCGCACCTGGCCCGTTTGCAAGCGGTGCTGGCGGCGCTGCGGCAGGCGCCGACCGGCGCGTTGGGCGTGGTGCTGCCAGAGGCTTGACCCAGGGATCAACCCGGGGCTCAACCCCGGGGCCAAAACTGCCGATGACAACGCATGCGGCCTTGGCCTGTGCCCGTGCCGCGCTGTTCATCCCCTGTTTTGGAGCATCCCCCGATGTCTGCACCCGTCACCCCCTACCGCCTGATCACCCGCAGCGACATGGACGGCCTGGTCTGTGCCGTGCTGCTGAAAGAGATCGGCCTGCTGGGCGAGATCGTGTTCCACCATCCCAAGGACGTGCAGGACGGCAAGGTGGCGGTCACCGAGCGTGACATCCTGACCAACCTGCCGTATGTGCCCGGCTGCGGCCTGTGTTTTGACCACCATGCCAGCGAGGCGGTGCGCAACGGCGGCCGGCCCACGCCAGGCTACATCCTGCAGCCCGATGCCAAATCGGCCGCCCGGGTGGTGTACGACTACTACGGTGGCAAAGCGCGTTTTCCGCGCATCAGCGACGCGATGATGGCAGCGGTGGACAAGGCCGATTCGGCCGCCTTCAGCCGCGACGATGTGCTGCAGCCGCAGGGCTGGGAGCTGCTGTCATTCTTGATGGATGCGCGCACCGGGCTGGGGCGCTTCCGTGAGTTCCGGGTCTCGAACTACCAGTTGATGATGATGTTGATCGACTGCTGCCGCGATTTGTCGATCGCCGAGATCCTGGCACTGCCCGATGTGCGTGAGCGGGTGGACTTGTTTTTTGCCCAGCATGCGCTGTTCCGGGCCCAGATCCAGCGCGTGGCCCAGGTGCATGGCAGCCTGGTGGTGCTGGACTTGCGGCACGAAGAAACCATTTACGCCGG
>JANOBL010000117.1:0-4469 GCA_031411635.1 Betaproteobacteria bacterium | reverse complement strand
GCGGTGGCGGGCACGGCCAACTTGATCCATGACCGGATGGTGGCGTCTTTCGACGGTGCCGAGGTCTTTCTCGACAGCGGTTCGCTGAGCCTGGGTGAAGCCGTCCCGGCCGCGCTGCAGCAGCACTTGGCCGCCTGCGAGATTTTTCTGGTGCTGATCGACCCGCACTGGCTGGCCAGCATGGACCGGCTGCGCGACCCGGCGGACTGGGTCAGGCGAGAGCTGGAAGCGGTGCTGAAACGCCGCGCCAAGCACACCGTGCGGGTGATCCCGGTGCTGCTGCAAGACGCCGCGATGCCGGCCAAGCGCAGCCTGCCCAAGCCACTGGCCGCGCTGGCCGATCTGCATGCCACGCCGCTGCGCGGGGCTTCGCTGGACGACGACATCGCCGCGCTGGCGCTGCACATCGACGGTATGTCGGCGCAGCGCATGATCCTGTGGCTGCAGGCGCGTCGGCGTGCGGCGGTGCTGGTGATGTTGGGCCTGCTGCTGCTGTTTTCGGCCTCGGTGGCGGCGCTGTTTGACAAACTGACGCTGGACAGCCAGTTCGAGGCCTGGACGCTGGCCTGGGCCGAGTGGATCACCGACCCCGAACCCAGCGATCGCTTGGTGATCGTGGCCATCAACCAGGACACCGTGCTCAAGCTGAAGCGGACGAAGTTTGACAGCACCTGGCGCGCCGACCATGCCAAGCTGATCCGCTGGCTCGCCGCTGCCGATGCTGCGGTGGTTGCGTTCGACATGTATCTGGAGACTGCCGACCCTGCCGACCCCACTTTGCTGGCGGCGGCGGTGGCGGCCAGCAGCAAGCCCGACAAGCCCGACAAACCCACCCACGTGGTCTTTGGCCGCCAAAGCGCCACCGCGCCTGCGGTGCTGCCGGGCTCGGTGGTGGGGCTGGGCCTGCTGTGCCTGGGCACCAAGCTCGATTGGGCACGCCTGGCGCCGCTGGTGGTCAGGCGCACGCTGCCGCCGGCGGCCGGCGCGTCGGGCACGGCGGCGCACTGGCAAGACCTGCCGTCGTTTGCCGCGCTGGCGGTGGCGCCGCAGATGACCGTGCAGTACCTGGACATGGCCAACCAGCAGGTTCTTGTGCATCTGCCGAATGGCGAGCCGTTTCCACTGCCGTTTTCGCAGGCCGAGCGGGTGCAGGTTGACCAGGCCTGCGCGGCGCTGGCGCTGGACGACCTGGTGCTGCAGCGCATCGTGCGATTCACCCGCCTGGACCGGCTGCGCGACAGCGCGCGCCACTACCGTTACGAAGACTTTCTGGGGCTGCCGGGTGCTGGTGGCAGCGCGCCCGATCCGGCACGCTTTCGCGACAAGATCGTGCTGGTGGGCTCGGCGCTGGAGAAGCGCGATGTGCGCTCGGTGTTGCGCGGCGTGGCCACCGAGCAGCGCCATGGCTACGAGGTGCAGGCCGACATCATCAACACCTTGCTGGGTGGTGTGCACATCCGGCCGCTGGCGCGGCTGCCGCAGTTTTTGATCATGGTGGCCATGGGCTTGCTGGGCCTGGTGGGCCGGTTCTGGCCACCGCTGGGGCCAGCGCCCCGGGGCTCGCTGTTTGCGGTGGCCGTGGTGCTGGCCTACCTGTTGATCAGCGCCGGGCTGTGCACGCTGTTTGGGCTGCTGCTCAACGGCGTTTACCACCTGGCCGCATTTGGTTTTGCGTTTTGGGTGTCGGGCGTGTTGCTGCGCCGCCGGGGTTTGTTGAACAGGATCAAATCATGAGCAAGCACCGGCTGATGGCGTTGTTGCTGGGCCTGCTGCCGGGTTTGTTGTTGGGTTTGTTGCTGGGTTTGTCGCTGTTAGGCGGCTGCGCCGCGCCAGGCGCGCTGGTGCTGCACAACGTGGGCAGCGCTGATCCGGCGCGCGTGGGCAGTTTTGTCAACGCCACACCCGCGCAGGCCAGCCAGGGGCTGCGCATCAGCCGCAACGGGCAAGGGCTGGCGGTGGACATCGGCATGCCGCTGATGCGGGGCGATGTGGTGGAGAGCCTGGACAACACCATCGCGGTGATCCACTTTCCCGATGGCCATCGGGCCACCTTGCTGCCCGGCACGCGGGTCAGGCTGGGCAGCATCACGGTCCTTTTTGGCAAGCTCTGGGTGCAGGCAGTGGAGGCGGTGGACGCCATCAAGGCCATGCAAGACCGGTTCAAGGTCAAGACCGAGTACGTGACTGCGGGTGTCGAGGGCACCACCTTCTGGGTCCAGGCCGATCGCGCTGACAACGTCCGCTTTGGTGTGGTCGACGGGCGCATCAGCCTGTCTTCAGCAGCCGGCTTGTGGCCGGCGGTGCCGGTGCTGCCCAACGAAGAGGCCAGCGTGCAGCGCGACCACCCGCCGGTCAAAGTGCAGCGCAAGGGCGATGAGGTGGATGCCATCGTGCGGCTGATGGGCAGTGGCATTCGGCTGGCGCCGCGCGCGCCACCACGTCCGGCCACGCCGGTGCCGCGTTAGCCAATTAGCCAAACCGATCCAGATCAGAACAAGAGCTGCAGCTTGGCCGCCACGCCGTTGGAATGGGTGGTGTTGATCAGCGACAACTCGCCGCGCAGCGTCACCGGCATGTTGGCGATGCGGCGAGCACTCAGCAGCGCCAGCCCCAACTCGTTGTAGCGCCGGTCGTACACCGCGCTGCCACTGAAGCGGGTGTCGTTCAACGACAACTCCACCCACAGGTCGGGCAGAAATGCCGCCGGTGGCAGCGACAGCATCAAGCCATTGGTCAACGCCAGGTTGTGCAGCCCGGGGTTGAAGCGGTAGCCGGCCAGCGTGGTGCTGACGCTGCGGGTCAGGTTGACTGCGTTGCCCATCCAAAGCTCGTAATCCGGGCGTTTGACCAGGCGGTACGAGCTGGTCAGCGCGACCGAGGCCATCGTGCCGGCGCCGCCCAGATCGGGCGAGACCGAGATGCCGATGCTGGCCGACGGCACCAGGGCCCAGTTGTCGCTGATGCGCTGCCGGTAGGCCAGGGCTATCGATCCACCGTAGGTTCTGGCGCCCTCGGTATTGGCCAGGTTCAGCTCGCCATCGACCGACAGCGGGCGCTCGGCGCTGGTGGGCAAGGTAACGCTGAACGGCAGGCTGGCCACCGTGCTGGACAGCCCGGCGCGCGAGTACCAGGCCAGGTCGGCCTCGGCCATCGCGGCATAGCGGCTGGGATCCAGGTCTTTGGCCCGGTCGCCCAGCACCGGCGGCTCGTTGCCGGCAGCGGCCAGCCACAGCGGCGGACCGGCCCGGGCCGATGCGGTGCGCCCCAGCGAGCGCCCGGACAGCTCACTGGCCAGGCCGCTGAAGTAGCGCTTGTAGCTGCCGGTCACCAAGCGTGTTTGCAGGCTGGCCGGGTTGCCGGCGATCGGGTCTACCGGCGAGGCCTCGGCCAGCGCTTTCATGATGCGGTCCAGCGCATCGCCGGTCTTGAAGTACGTGCGCAGCAACTGCCGGCTTTCTTCTCGCGTCGCGCCGTTGAAGGTTTGGGTGATGCCCAGCGATGCAATCGTCAGGCTCAACGACGGGCCGGGTGTCGGGTAGGCGGTGTCGAGCTTCAGGCCCCGGTAATCGATGACCATGAAGGCCACCGACGTGCTGGTATAGGCCGGTGCCAGCGCTTGCAGCGCCGCCAGCGACAGGCCGTCAAATGCCGCTTGCGCGCTGCTGTAGCTGGCGGTGCCGGATTGCCCGCCCGCGCTGGCGGTGACCTGGAACAGCTCGGCCGCGCGGCTGCTGCCCGCCGCGCCGAGCAAGGCGCAAACCAGCGCGGCGGCGCGGCAAAGCTGTTTGCGGCTGACGAGTGCTGGGCTGAACATCATGATGGCGCCTCCCGTTGTCGGCAGCCCTGCAACGCATGCTGCGTTGGCAGTGGAAGGCAACCGGTCGGCTCAGGGTAGGGCGCTGGGCGTCAAACACCATCCCTAATGCTGATCACAAGCGGCTGATCAAGAGCGGCCGGTCACTGGCGGCGGTTCAAGACCAGGCTGTGCCCAGCCCAGCAGCTCGGCCAGGCGCAGCGCCACCCAGCGGCCCTCGGCGATGCTGAAGCCTGATTCCACGGCGGCCAGCCCGGCCTCGGTGCGCTGCAGGATCACATCTTCCGACACACCCTGGTCGTGATGCAACGCCTGGCTGTGCTCAACCAGCATCTGCGCCATGTCCTCGCACAACTCGTAGCGGGCCCGAAACTCGGCCCGCGCCACGGTCAAGCGGCCTCGTGCATCGGCGTACACCGCTTCAAACGACGGCGGAATGTGGATCTGGTACTCGTCGGACAGCTCGGTCATGCGGGCTTTGTACCGCATTGCACCCGACTGCGCCGTCAGAAGAGTTGAACAGCCTGCACGGCCTCGGGCGGCGTGGTGGAGTCGGGCTGCAGCAGCGCCGGCAGCCAGGCCGGCTCAGCGTCGGCGGCCAGCAAGTCCTGTGGCAACAAACGGCGGTGCAGCACGGTTTGCGCCAGCCGCATGC
>JANOBL010000116.1:0-2348 GCA_031411635.1 Betaproteobacteria bacterium | reverse complement strand
CCACCGTCATCTGATCCATCGCCTGGTTTGAACAACAAGCCGGCAAAAATTTGAAAGAGGTTCACCATGCCCCCGCCAAGAGGTAAAGGTAAGTTTTCCAAAGACCGCAAGCCCAAGCGCAATACCCAATCGCTGCTGTTCAAGCGCAAGCGTTTCTGCCGCTTCACGGTGGCCAATGTGGTCGAGATCGACTACAAGGACGTGGACGTGCTGCGCGATTTCATCGGCGAAAACGGCAAGATCACACCGGCCCGTTTGACCGGCACCCGAGCCTTCTACCAGCGCCAGCTCACCACGGCGATCAAGCGTGCGCGCTTCCTGGCGCTGGTGCCGTACAGCGACCAGCACCGCGTCTGAAGGAGCAGCGACCATGCAAATCATCCTGCTCGAAAAAGTCTCCAACCTGGGCAACCTGGGCGACGTGGTCAAGGTCAAGGACGGTTATGCCCGTAACTTCCTGATCCCGTCCAAACAAGCCCGCCGCGCCACCGAATCGGCGATCAAGGAGTTTCAAGGCCGCCGTGCCGAGCTTGAAAAAGTGGCCAACGACAAGCTGGCTGCGGCCCAGGCGGTGGGCGACAAGCTCAGTGGCAAGACCGTCACCATCGCCCAGAAGGCCGGTGTGGACGGCCGGCTGTTTGGCTCGGTGACCAATGCCGATATCGCCGATGGCCTGAAGAAGCTGGGCTTCGACCTGGCCAAGGCCCAGGTGCGCTTGCCCAACGGCCCGCTGAAGACCGTGGGTGAGCATGCGGTGTGGGTGGCCGCGCACACCGATGTGGTGGTTGAAGTGACTGTCAAAGTGGTGCCGGAGGCGGACTGATCCCTGGCCAACGCTGTTGCACCATCAAAGGGCGGCCCAGGGGCCGCCCTTTTGCATTCTGGGCACCGGCGTTGTTTGGCACTGTCCCCAGCCGGTCCCCCGCATTTCCACAAGCTTGCCCACAAGCGATATCGGACGGCAACCGTATGATTCCGACACCCCCCCCTCTTTGGCTTCAAACCCGCCCCGATGTCTGCCGTTTTCCGCTCTGCCCAGCCCGCCTCAGCGCCCGCCCCCGATGACGAGGTGGCCCGGCTGCGGGTGCCGCCACATTCGGTGGAGGCCGAGCAAAGTGTGCTTGGCGGCCTGCTGATCGACAACATGGCCTGGGACCGCGCCGGTGACCAGGTCAGCGAGGGCGACTTTTACCGCTACGAGCACCGCGAAATATTCACAGCGATTGCGCTGCTGATCAACGGCAGCAAACCGGCCGACGTGATCACGGTGTTTGAGCAATTGCAGAGCAACGGCAAGGCCGAGGCCTGCGGTGGCCTGGCCTACCTGAACGCACTGGCGCAAAGTGTGCCCAGCGCGGCCAACCTGCGGCGCTATGCCGAGATCGTGCGCGAGCGGGCGATCCTGCGCAAACTGATCTCGGCCGCCGACGACATCGCCACCAATGCCTTCAACCCGCAAGGCCGGGCGGTGTCGCAGATCCTGGACGAAGCCGAGGGCAAGATCTTCAAGATCGGCGAGGAGGGATCGCGCAACAAACAGGGTTTCATCGGCATCGACAAGCTGACGATGCAGTTGATCGACCGCGTTACCGAGCTGGCCGAAAACGGCGCCGAGGAGGTGACCGGCGTGCGCACCGGTTTTTTCGACCTGGACCGCATGACGGCCGGGCTGCAAAAAGGCGATCTGATCATCCTGGCCGCCCGGCCATCGATGGGCAAGACGGCGCTGGCGATCAACATCGCCGAGGCGGTGGCGGTGAACGAAGAGCTGCCGGTGCTGGTGTTCTCGATGGAAATGGGCGCTTCGCAGCTTGCGCTGCGCATGATTGGCTCGCTGGGCCGCATCGACCAATCCGGCCTGCGCACCGGCCGGCTGCGTGATGACGAATGGACCCGGCTCACCGAAGCCGCTGAACGCCTGGGCAAGGCCCAGCTTTTCATCGACGAAACCCCGGCCCTGAACCCGGCCGAGTTGCGCGCCCGCTCGCGCCGCATGGCGCGCCAGTTTGGCGGCACGCTGGGCTTGATCGTGGTGGACTATTTGCAGTTGATGAGTGGCACCAGCCGGTCAGACGGCGAAAACCGGGCCACCGAGATCAGCGAGATCTCACGCGGCCTGAAGGCCCTGGCCAAGGAGTTGCAGTGCCCGGTGATCGCGCTGTCGCAGCTCAACCGCTCGGTGGAAAGCCGCACCGACAAGCGGCCGATGATGAGCGACTTGCGGGAGTCTGGCGCCATTGAGCAGGACGCCGACGTGATCATGTTCATCTACCGCGACGACTACTACAACAAGGAAAGCAAGGAGCCGGGCGTGGCCGAAGTCATCATCGGAAAGCAGCGCAACGGCC
>JANOBL010000115.1:0-3061 GCA_031411635.1 Betaproteobacteria bacterium | reverse complement strand
TCAAGGCCAAGGCCGGCGAACGCGGCTACCAGACCTTGATCAACGAGGCGCTGAAGCAATCGATGCTGGCCGAGTCCATCGAAGGCGTGGTGCGCAAGACGATCCAGGAAGAACTGCGGCGTACCTGAGCGCTGTCACCCGCACCCCACGGCTCAAGCAGCAGCCACAAACGCGGCGTCCAGGGCCGTGATCCACCCTGCCTTGTCCTCCTCAGCCGCAAAACTGGCCTCAAAACTGTTGCGCAGCAGCGCATAAGCCTGCGCCACTCCCAGCGCCGGCAGCGCCTCGAAGCAGGCCACCAGGTTGTCGTTCAGATAGCCGCCAAAGTAAGCCGGGTCATCGCTGTTGACCATTGCACACAGGCCTGCATCCAGCAGCGCCGGCAGGTTGTGATCGGCCATGGTCTTGAAAACACACAGCTTGATGTTGGACAGCGGGCACACCGTGAGCGGCATGCGCAACGCCGCCAACCGCGCCACCAGCGCCGGGCTTTCGAGACAGCGCACGCCGTGGTCGATGCGCTCGACCTGCAGCACATCCAGCGCGCTCTCGATGTAGGCCGGTGGGCCCTCCTCGCCGGCATGCGCCACCAGATGCAGGCCCAGCGCCCGCGCCTGCGCAAACACCCGGGCAAACTTTTCAGGGGGATGGCCACGCTCGCTGCTGTCCAGGCCCACGCCCAGCAACTGCGCCCGGTACGGCAGCGCGGCGGCCAGGGTGGCCAGTGCGTCGTCCTCGTCCAGGTGGCGCAAGAAACACAGGATCAGGTGGGCGCTCAACCCTAACTCGCCGCGCGCCCGCGCACAGGCGCGGTGCAGGCCATCGATCACCACGCCGATGTGCACGCCGCGTGCGGTATGGGTTTGGGGATCGAAAAACAGCTCGGCATGCACCACGTTGTCGGCCGCCGCGCGCTCAAAGTAGGCCCAGGCCATGTCGTAGAAATCCTGCGCCTGCAGCAGCACGCTGGCACCGGCGTAATAGATGTCCAGAAAACTCTGCAGGTCGGTAAAGGCATAGGCCGCCCGCAAGGCCGCTACATCCCGGTAGGCCAGCGCCACGCCGTTGCGCCGCGCCAGCGCAAAGATCAGCTCGGGTTCCAGCGAGCCCTCGATGTGGATGTGCAGCTCGGCCTTGGGCGCCATGCGCAGCAGCGCCAGCAGGCGCTGACGCGACAGCGTGGGCAGGTTTTGAAAAACGGCGGTCATGGGGGCTCCTTGGATGGGTGCAACAGGCCGGCTTGCAAGGATTCTGCCAATCTCGGCCGCCCCGGGCCTCAAGTTTCCGGCCCCGCCGCCGACAACGAAAAGTGGGCTTGTGTTCGGCCCGGCAGAGGCCCAAATCGAAGCGCGCAATAGCACCGTTTCTGCCCCCCTTGTTTGCGGGATGGGCGTGCGTTGACCGCGCCGCTACCAAACAATTGATAAAACCGAAATACGCGGTGTCAACCCCCCATTCAAAGGACATGCCTTGCCAACACCGACCCTCCAAACAACTGGCCGCGGCCTCGCTCATGTCAACGCCGGGCCCACTGCAGCCCACAGCTTGTCCGCCGGCTTGCGCTTCATCGTGTTGCTGGAGCGGCGTGCGCCGCACCGCCTGCTGGCCTGGGCGGCCGCATCGCTGGTGCTGCTGGGCGGGCTGGCTGCGGCAGGCAATGCCCATGCCGGCAAGGTTGCCAACGATCTGCAGCAGTTCATCAACAGCAATGCATCGTCCGGCAGCAGCGGCAGCAGCCTCACGATGGTGGCCAAGGGCAGCGGCTCGTCGGCTGCCATGCCGGTCTGGTCGCGCAGCGTCAACGGCAACATGCAGGTGCAGGCCGTCGTCGTCAGCAACAGCAGCGACCCGGCGCTGGCCGATCTGCGCGCCTATGTGCTCAGCCAGGGCGGCTCGGTGCATGCGCTGCACCCGTCGATGGCGGCGCTGACGGTGCAGTTGCCGGCCAGCCTGGTGCCGGCGCTGGCGCAGCGCAGCGATGTGCTCAGCGTCACACCCAACCGCGTTACCCAGCGCACCGCCAGCACGCTGGAATCCATCACCGGCGCCTTGGCCAGCAATGTGCGCAGCGGCAGCAGCAAGACCAGCTACACCGGCCTGGACGGCAGCGGCATCGGCATTGCGGTGCTGGATTCGGGCGTGATGGCCGCGCACACCGGGCTGATGACCAGCGGCCGCAGTGCCCGCGTGGCGCGCAATGTCAGCCTGCTGGGCACCACCCAGGCCAACTGGACCACCGGCGTGGACAGCGCCACCTCGCTGATGCCCGGCAGCAGCGCGCTGACCCGCTACGAAGCGGCAATCGCCAACGACAGCGCAACCACGCATGACCCGTACGGCCACGGCACGCATGTGGCGTCGGTGGCCGCCGGGCGCGCCGCGCTGTACGCCAGCAGCACGCCCGACACCACCGGCATCGCGCCCAACGCCAGGATCTACGACGTGAAGGTGCTGGACAGCCTGGGCCAGGGCACGCTGAGCGATGCGATCGAAGGCATCGAGTGGGTGATCTACCACGCCAAGGAATACAACATCCGGGTGCTGAACATCAGCCTGGCCGCCGCGTCCACCGAGACCTGGCTGACCGACCCGCTGTGCGTGGCGGTGCGCAGCGCCACCGCTGCCGGCATCACCGTGGTGGTGGCGGCCGGCAACTCGGGCCTGAACGCGGCCGGTGTGCAGACCTACGGCACCATCAGCGCTCCGGGCAATGATCCGTCGGTGATCACGGTGGGCGCGGTCAATACCCGCAACACGGTGGCGCGCAGCGACGACACGGTCAACAACTTCAGCTCACGCGGGCCAACCCGGGGCGCCTACACCGACGCCAATGGCGCGCGGGTGATCGACAACCTGCTCAAGCCCGATCTGGTGGCGCCGGGCAACAAGGTGATCAGCGCGCTGGCCACCAAGGGCAGCAGCAACAGCCCGACCTGGAACTACCTGGCCAACACCTATGCCAGCAACCTGGTCACGCCACTGGGCATCAACCAGCGTTATGCCGAGACCCAGATGCAGTTGAGCGGCACCTCGATCTCGGCGCCGGTGGTGTCGGGTGCAG
>JANOBL010000114.1:0-1926 GCA_031411635.1 Betaproteobacteria bacterium | reverse complement strand
GCGATCCGCGGTGGCAAGACCGGCCATGTGTATGTGCAGGACCGGGCCACCGGCGCGCTGATCCGGTTCTGCGAGGCGATGGTGCCGCAGGAGAACATGTGGGTGCTGCCCACCAAGGACGGCGCCCGCATGCTGCCTGGGGCCAACGGCGGTGTCGAGTGGAGCCCGATGGCCATCAACCCGGGCTTGCGTTTGGCCTACGCGGCCAACCTGCACCAGCCGATGACCTACCACGTCGAAGAGTCCAAATACCCAGGTGGCAAGCTGTGGCTGGGAGGTGCGTTCAAGGCGATTGCCAGCGAGAAGCAATGGGGGCGGCTGGCGGCGGTCAACCTGGACACCGGCAAGCTGGCCTGGAAGTTTGATACCGAGCAGCCGCTGATCGGTGGTGTGCTGGCCACCGCCGGTGGCCTGGTATTCAACGGTGAGGGCAACGGGCTGTTCCGCGCGTTTGATGCCAAGACCGGCAAGATGCTGTGGCAGTACCAGTGCGGCGCGGGAGTCAACGCGCCGGCAGTGAGCTACACGGTGGCCGGCAAGCAGTATGTGGCGGTGGCGGCCGGTGGCAATACCCAGCTTGACTTCAAGCGCGGCAACTCGGTGATCGTGTTCGCGCTGCCTTGATGCACTCACCAACGCTGCGCATCTTGTGCATCGCCGGCCTGCTGGCCGGTGCCGCCGCTGCCAACGCGCAGACGCCGCCTGCCGCACCGCCCAAGGCTGCGCTGTGCGGCGCCTGCCACGGCCCGCAAGGCAACCCGACGATGGCGCTGGTGCCGGCGCTGGCGGGGCAGACCGCACGCTACATCTACCTGCAGCTTCGTGATTTTCAGGAGGGCCGGCGCAGCAACGAGTTGATGTCGCCAATGGTCAAGGACTTGAGCCGCGACGAGATGCGCGAGTTGGGCAACTGGTATGCGGCACAAAAGCCGCAGCCACTGCCGTTTCAGCCCGATACAGCCAAGGCCAAGCTGGGCAAGGCCAAGGCCGACGAGACCTTGTGCACGATGTGCCACCTGGGGGGTTTTGCCGGCCAGAACGAGATCCCGCGTGTGGCGGGCCAGCCCTTCGACTACGTGCTCAAGCAGTTGCGCGATTTCAAGGCCCGCAGCCGCACCAACGATGCCGGCAACATGACCTCGGTTTCGTCCACCCTGAGTGATGCCGACATCGAGAACATCGCGCACTACATCGCCGGGTTGTGAGCCGCAGCACCAGCCGTCACCGACGCGGCGCCAAGGCCGGGTGATTTGCAAGCCTCGCTCACCGTGCTCAACGGTAGGCACTGGGGAAGGGCAAATCGCCCTGCGGCGAGACACTCTCCCGCATATTGCTGTAGTTGCAATTGAAGGCAACCGAGAAGGCACGGGCAAGCAAAGGCTCGGACAGGTCGCGCATGCCGCGCCGCTCATAGATCCGGCCCAGCAGTGCCAACGCGGTCATCTGGCGCAGGCGCAGGTTGTGGGTGTTCGAGACCTCCAGGCAGGCATGCGCCAGGCTCGCCGCATGCCGTGTCTCGCCCAGATCCAGCAGGAACATGCTGCGCGCAAACGCCGTGTCCGCCAGCAACCTGGGCATGCCCATCAGATGCCCGTAGCGCTCCACGGCGTCCAGGTTCTGCTGGATCAGTGGCCGCTCTTTGTCCAGCGCATCGCGGGGCAAGATGCCCGCGATCGTCAGGCGCACCCGGGACAGGTTGGCCAGTTGGCGAATGTCCTCATGCCCACCCTTTGTGGCCGCGGCGATGGCTTGGTCGATCGCACGCATGGCCTTGTCGGCAACGCTGGGGCCCCAGACGCGGTAAAGCTCGGCCAGATGGCGACTGAAAATCGCTACCGATCTTAGATGCCCAAGTTGGTTGAGGTCTTCAATGACATCCCGGTAAGTCTTCTCGGCCAGCTCCAGGTTGCCAGAGCAATGCTCCAC
>JANOBL010000113.1:0-10477 GCA_031411635.1 Betaproteobacteria bacterium | reverse complement strand
CGAGACCTTGTCCGACAGGCGGTGCTCGATCTCGGGCTTGGGCATCTGGTCCATCTGCCAGGCGGTCTGGCGGATCAGCAGGCGCAGCATCTCCACCTGCGTGGCCAGTTCCACCAGCGGGAACTGGATGCCCTGGTTGCGCGCCAGGGCCTGGCCAAAGGGCTTGCGATGGCGCGCGTAGGCAACACTCTCACGCACGCAGTAGTCGGCCGCGCCCAGGCTGCTGGCGGCCTGGCGGATGCGGTTTTCGTGCACAAAGTGCTGGGCCAAAACCAGGCCGCCGCCCTCGGCGCCAAACAGCGCGTCGTCGGGCACCCAGACCTCGGTGAAGCTGACGCGCGGGTGGTCGGTGGGCATGTTGAAAGTCCACAGGTATTCCTCGATCTTCAGCCCCGGGCTGGGGCTGGGCACCAGCAGCGCGCTGATGCCTTTGGCGTCGCCGGCCGCGCCGCTGCTGCGCGCAAACACCAGGCAGTGGGTGGCGGTGTGCATGCCGGTGGTCCACATCTTTTCGCCGTGGATGCGCCAGCCGGGCCGGCCGTCTTGCGTCTCGCGGCGGGCGGTGGTTTCCATGTGGGTGGCGTCCGAGCCATGCGCGGCTTCGGTCAGGCCAAAGGCCAGTTTGACGGTTTCGCCCAGCATGCAGGGGATGAAATGGGCTTGCTGCTCGGCGCTGCCGAAATCGCGGAACATCAATACGAAGGGATTGTTGGCAACGATCGAATGCTCGTTCTGCAAATCGTTGTGCAGGCCCAGGCCACGCGCGGCCAGGTGCTCGCGGATGACGGCCATCGCCAGGTGGCTGCCGTCCTGCCCACCGTATTGGCGCGGCAGCGCAAAACGCAGGTGGCCGGCGGCGTCGGCCTTGCGGCGCACCACGGCCAGCAGCGCTTCCCATTCCACACGCGGCAGGCCACCGGCTTCAAAATCAGTGCGGGCAAATTCGCGCCGGTGGTCAAAGAAGCGCTGGTTGTCGTCCTGCGCCTGCAGCGGGTTGATTTCGCGCTCGATGAAAGCATCCAGCTCGGCCAGATAGGCCAGCAACTCGGGCGGCAGGTTGAAGTCCATGGCGGTTCAGTCCTTGTTGGATGCGGGGCCGGCCAGCCGCCGGTAGGTGTCGTAAGCCGGCTGGTCCACCGCCAGCTTGGCCAGCGTGCTGCGCCACAGGTGGTCGGCCAGGCCGGGGTGGTCGGGTGCAAACTCGCCAGCGGCGATGCGCTCGGCCAGGCGCTGGTTGAGCGTGGCAAGTTCACCTGTCTCACCCAGCAAGGCTTGCAAACCCGCCAGTTCAGTGGCCTCGGCAGCCGGCGCCAGCGTGAGTTGCCGGCCCACGATGTCCAGCATGTTGGCCGCTACTTTTGCTTGATAGGCCAGTGCGGCATCGCCGCCCCGGCCCAGCGCCGGGCCGGCCTCGTCACGCAGGTAGCGGGCCACCGCTTGCAGCAGTTGGGCAGGGGTTGGGCTGTCTTGCATCAGCGGCGCTCCGGGCGAGGCAGCAACAAGTCCAGCAAGTCGATTTCGTTCTCCGACGCTCGCCGGGCGATCGCGGCTTTTTCCATCACCGGCTCGGCGCCGCTCAGCCAGGCCTGGCCCATGCTCTCGCAGATCACGCCCCAGCGCAGGCTGCCCAGCACCTGCCACCAAAACACCCGCGCTTGGTCCACGCTGCCACCGCTGTCCTGGTAGCCGGCAATCAATTCTGGCCACTGGCCAAAACCACCCACCGGCCGCTGAGGCTGGCCAAAACGCCAGGCGTTGACCGCCAGCCAGCCCAGATCGGCCATCGCATCGCCGCAGTGCGCCAGCTCCCAATCCAGCACACCCACCAAGGCGCCGCCCTGGTCTTGCAGGTCCACCATCAGGTTGCCGTTGCGAAAGTCGCCATGCACCAGCACCGGCGCCACATCGGCCGGCGCGTGCTCGGCCAGCCAGCGCAATGCCAGTTGGAACACCGGCCTGGCCGTGCCGTGGCTGGCATGCCACTGGCGCAGGTGCTCCACCTCGGCGCTTGGCTGGGTGCGGCGCAGCGCTGGCAAACGCGGCAGTGGCAATGCATGGATGCGGGCCAGCGCCTGGCCACACTGCCAGGCCAGCGCCGGCCGGTGTGCGGCGGCGATGCGCCGGCCCAGGGTCTCGCCGGGCAGGCGCTGCATCACAAAGCCTTCGCCCAGGCCATCGCCGGGCTGCAGCACGCGCAGCACGTCGGGTACCGGCACGCCGGCTGACGCGGCCAGGCTGATCAACGCAGCCTCGGCGGCCAGGCCGGCGTTGCCCGATGCGCGCTGCGCTGCGCGGGGTGGTGCGCGCCGCAGGATCAGCGCACGCGGGGCCGGCAGCCCGGCCGCGGCCAGGTCAAAGGCCCAGGTTTCCTGGCTGGCACCACCGGACAAGCTCTGCAGACCTGACACCGGCGCACCCAGCACGGCGGCCAGCGCCGCTGCCAGATCGCCGCAGGCTGCACTCACGGCCAGCGCCGGAGCGGCCAGGTCAAAGCCGCTCGATGATCGTCACGTTGGCCATGCCACCGCCCTCGCACATCGTCTGCAAGCCGTAGCGCTTGCCGCTGGCGCGCAGGCTGTGCACCAAGGTGGTCATCAGCTTGGCGCCACTGCCGCCCAGCGGGTGGCCGAGCGCAATCGCGCCGCCGTTGACATTCAGCCGCGATGGATCGGCGCCGGTGGCCGGCAACCAGGCCACCGGCACCGAGGCAAAGGCCTCGTTGACCTCGAACAGATCGATGTCGTCGATCGTCATCCCGGCTTTTTTCAGTGCCTGCAAAGTGGCCGGGATCGGCGTCTCCAGCATCACCACCGGATCGCCACCAACCACCGTCATCAAGTGGATGCGGGCCAGCGGCGCCACACCCAAGGCCTTCAATCCCCGCGCATTGACGACCATCAAGCCGGCCGCGCCGTCGCAGATCTGGCTGGCGTTTGCCGCAGTGCACACACCGCCTTCGGCCAACAGCTTGACACTGCCGATGCTGGCCAGCGAGGCATCAAAGCGGATGCCTTCGTCGCTGCGGTGCATATCGCCGGTGGGGGCACCATCCTCGCCCCGCACCGCCAGCGGCACGATCTCGGCATCAAACGCCCCAGCCCCGCTGGCCGCTGCTGCGCGCTGGTGGCTTGACAAGGCATAAGCGTCCACCTGGTCGCGGCTCAAACCGTATTTTTTGGCCACCATCTCGGCGCCGATGAACTGGCTGAACTGCACGCCGGGATAGCGCCGCTGCATGTTGGGGCTGACGTAAAAACCCATCTCGGCCTTCAGCGCCAGGCTGCTGGGCAGGCCCATCGGCACCCGGGTCATGCTCTCGACGCCGGCGGCAATCACCACGTCCATGCTGCCGGCCATCACCGCCTGGGCGGCAAAGTGCAGCGCTTGCTGCGACGAGCCGCACTGCCGGTCCACCGAGGTGGCGGGCACCGATTCGGGCAGGCTGGACGCCAGCACCGCGTTGCGCGCGATGTTCACCGCCTGCTCGCCGGCCTGGCCGACGCAGCCCAGGATCACGTCTTCCACCAGCGCCGGATCGCAGCCGCAACGCGCGATCAAAGCATCCAGCACGCTGGCGGCCAAGTCGGCCGGGTGCCAGCCAGCAAGCTTGCCCTTGCGTTTGCCGCCGGCCGTGCGGGCGGCGGCGACGATGTAGGCCTCGGCCATGGGGATGCTCCTGAAGATCGTTGCAAATGTCCGGTGCATTGTTGGCCGTCAAACGTGGGGCCAGCGTCGTCGGAAGCGATGATTTTGCGGCGCGGCCGCGCCAGGCCCGGTATAAACACAAGCCTGTCCAAACAAGTCATCCAACCGAGGAGTCGAGATGAAAAGAATGCGTGTTTTAGCGGCCGTGCTGCTGACGCTGCTGGTGTCCGGCTGTGCCATGCACTACCGCCATGACAGGTGCCCGTCGTGTGGCCCCGACAGCAGCGTCAAGGGCGACCCGGCCAATCCGGTGGTGCTGGTCACCGGTGGCGAGATCCGGGTCGACCAGCAGGTGCTGCGCTTCACCAAGGGCCAAGTCAATGTCACGATCACCTGGCGTTTGCCGGCCGATGCCAAGCTGAGCTTTCCAGACAACGGCGTGGTGTTTGAGCGTGCCGCCGCCGGCGAAATCATCAATTGCCGGCGCGGCGAGCGGCCCACCGAGTTTGTCTGCCTGAACCTGCACAGCCGGCCGGGTGGCTACAAGTACGGCATCAATGTCAACGAGGACGGCAAGCCGCTCAAGCCGCTGGATCCTTTCGTCTGGAACGAGTGACAGACGCGGTCAGCTTGGCCCGTTGTCACCGCGCAGCCAAAACGCGGCCTCGGTCCAGCCCTGATCAAACGGCACGGCACGGCCCTGCGCCTGCGCCTGCAAAAACACCGTCGCGCCCAGTGCCTGGCTGACGCTGTCCAGCATCGGTGCCATGAAGGCTGCATCGGCCGCATCGCGGCGCAGGCCAAAGCGCTCGTTCTGCGCATCGGCCAGGCCGAACCAGCGCGCGGCTTGTGCTGCATCCCGTTGCACGGCCGCCAGACAGGCGCACACGTCCAGCGCACACAGCGCCGCCGGCTTGCTGCCGTTGTGCTCGGCAATCTGCATCACCTCCAGCAGCATCGCGCGCACCTCGCGATGCTTGCCCCGGCCCACCGCCACCATCGCCAGGTTCAGCAAGCCCACCGCGATCAGATCAGGGTCACCCAAGTCGCGGGCCAGACCCAGCATCTCGGCGTAAAGGGTTTCAGCCGCGTCGAGCTGGCCTTCGCTGCGCTCAAGCTGGGCCAGGGCATTGACGGCCGCAGCCACCTGGCGCGGGTTGTCGATCTCGCGGGCAATGCGCACGGCCGTTTCGGCATGGTGCCGGGCTGCCCGGGTATCGCCCAGGCCCAGCGCGACCATCACCAACGGCTGCAGCACCGCCGCGATGCGGGCCGAGTCGCCGATCTCGGTGGCGATCGCCAGGCTGTCTTCCAGGTAGGCCTGGGCCCGGGCGTACTGCCCCATGAAGCTGCACAACTGGCCGGCGTTGAACAGGCCGCGCGCGCGTAGCTTGTCGCGCTGCTGTGCGCCGGGATGGGCCAGCACGCCCTGCGCTATGCCTAGCGCCAGGCTGAGCAGGCCGCGATTCGGCCAGTACGGCCGCAACGCAAAGCTCAGGCGCAGGCCCTGCTCGGCAGCGCTGCGGGCCTGGCTGGGCTCGGTGTCGCGGGCGCACCAGTCCAGCGCCGCCAGCAGGTTGTCGCGCTCGTGGTCCAGCCCGGCCAGCACGGCGGCCTGCCCGGGCCCACCCAGTTGCGGCAGCGCCAGCTCGGCCAGGCCCAGGCACCAGGCCACATGGCGGCGGCGCAGGCCGGTTGAATCCAGTTCGGCGGCCAGCAGCTTCTCGCTGGCATGCTGGCGCACGGTGTCGAGCAAGCGATAACGCGTTTCGTCATCGGCTGCGCCCGGCAGCATCGCCACCAGTGACTTTTCCACCAGCCCGGCCAGCAGGTCCAGCACCTCGTAGTCCGCCAAGGCGGCGTCGCCGCTGCACACGGCTTGCGCTGCCGTCAAGGTCCAGCCACCGGCAAACACCGACAAGCGCCGGTACAGCAAGCGCTCGGGCTCGCTGAGCAGGTCGTGGCTCCAGTCGATCAGCCGCTGCAGCGTGCGTTGGCGCGGCGCCACCGTGGCATCGCGGGTGCTGAGCAGCGCAAAGCTGCTGCGCAACTGGCGTGCGATGTCGCGCACCGGCAGCACCCGCACCCGGGCCGCGGCCAGCTCCAGCGCCAGCGGGATGCCGTCCAGCCGGCGGCAGATGTCCACCACGGCCAGTGCGTTGTCGGCGTCCAGGCAAAACGCCGGCTGGGCGCTGGTGGCGCGGTCGGCAAACAGGCGCATCGCCTCGTGCTGCAACAGCTCGTCGGGCGTGGGCTGGGTGGCGTTCTGGGCATCATCCGGCAAGCCCAGCGCCGGCACCGGATAAGCCAGCTCGCCGGCCAGGCGCAGCACCTCGCGGCTGGTGGCCAGAAGCTGCACACCGCGGCCGGCCTGCAGCAGCGCCTTGGCCAGCACGGCTGCGGCGTCCAGCACATGCTCGCAGTTGTCCAGGATCAGCAGCAAACGCCGGTCGGCCACAAAGCGGCGCAAGCTGTGGTCCACCGGCAGGTCGGGCTCTTCCTTGACGCCCAGCACGCTGGCCACCGCCTGCGCCACGCGCTGCGCCGCCTGCGGTGCGTCCAGCAGCGGCGCAAGCTCGACAAACCACACGCCGTCGGGGTAATCGCCGCTGTCCAGCAACTCGGCCCCCAGCGCAGCGGCCAGGCGCGATTTGCCGATGCCACCGGTGCCCAGCAAGGTGACCAGCCGGTGCTGGGCCAGCAGCGTGCGCAATTGCGCCAGCACCAACTCGCGGCCGATAAAGCGGTTGAGCGGCTGGGCCAGGTTGTTGGGCGTGGCCGCCAGCGAGCGCAGCGCCGGAAAATCCAGCCGCAGCGGCGGCGCCAGCACCTGCCACAGCCGCTCGGGCTGGGCCAGATCACGCAGCCGCACGGCACCCAGATCACGCAGCGTCACACCCTCCGGCAACCGGCCCTGCAAGGCCTCGGCCACCACCTGCGACAACAGCATCTGGCCACCGTGGGCTGCCGCCATGATGCGCGCCGCGCGGTTGACTTGCGGGCCGTAAAAATCAGCGTCGCGGGCCTCCTCGGCGGCGATGTGCAGGCCACAGCGCAATGCCAGCGCCAGGCCGGCGCTGGCTTGGGGGTCGGCCAGGCGGCGCTGCATCTGCAGCATCGCAGCCAGTGCATCCAGCGCATCGTCAAAGGCCGCGTGGATGCCGTCGCCGGTGCGCTTGACCAGCCGGCCGCTGTGCGCCAGCACGGCGTCTTGCGTGATCTGGTCATGGCTGGCCAGTGCGGCGCGCATCTGGTCGGTGTGCTGCTCCCAAAGCCGGGTGCTGGCTTCGATGTCGGTGAACAAAAAACAGACGGCAGCAGGGGGAGCAGCAGGCACAGGTTTGACTCGGACGGCGGAACAGCGACGGCGCGCGGGCTACGCGCATTGTCCGGTCAAACCAGCGCCGTCAGCGCGGTGCCAGCAAGGTGGCCAGCCGGTCCTCGCGGCCCACGATGCGCTGCAGCACCGGGTAGCGTTGGCCACCGCGCCAGTCGATCACCACGCTGCGGTAGCGCTCGCCATCGCGCAGCAGCAGCGCTATCGGCGCGGCGCCGGTCTTGTTGGCGCTGATCGCGGTCTTCAAGCGGTCGGCCTTGTAAGCAAGCTGGTTGACCGCCACCAGCACCATGCCTGGCGCCAGGCCGGCCTTGAAGGCCGGGCTGTCCCAGCGCACGCTGCCCAGCTTGCCGTCGTCGCCCAGGCCCAGGCCTATCGAGTGGCTCAAGTCGGTGGATTTCCAATACGCCTCGTTAGCCTTGTAGTCGTCGCTGGGCGTCTCTTGCCAGGCCAGTTGCCAGCCGGCGCGGGCCAGGCCGTCCAGCGGCGCACCGGGGCCGTGGCCGTCCAGCCGGGCGCGCAAAAACCCCGCCCAGTCCAGCGGCCAGACGGCATTCAGCGCCGCCACCACATCGGCAAAGGTGTAGGGCAGCGGGCCCAGCGCGCCCGCCGTGCCGGGGGGACTGAAAAAGCGCTGCGCAAAATCATCCAGCGAGCGGCTGCCAGCGGACAGCTCGCGGATCAGCATGTCGGCATCCAGCCAGATCAGCACACTCTCGTTGTAGTACTCGCCGCTGCTGCGCTGCCAGTCGCGCCAATCGCGGCCGGCGCCGCGTGGGCCGATCTGCGGCTCGTTGGTGGTGTCCTGCAGGTTGCGCCACTGGCGGCCGGCGCGGCTGTCCAGGCTGGCCACCATCTGCGCCAGGCTCTCGCGCGACAGCACCGGGCTGACCAGGCCGCTGCGCACCGCCAGCACCCGGCCCCAAAACTCGGTCTGGCCCTCGTACAGCCAGAGCAAGGAGTTTTGCATCGGCTGGTTGAAATGCCGCGTCGCCAGATCGGCCGGCCGGCGGAACTTGCCGTTCCACGAGTGGGTGTATTCATGCGGCAGCAGCTCACGCGCGGCCACGCCCTTGTCCCAGGCTTCGAAGTACTTCAGCTTGACGCCGTTTTCGCTGCTCTCGTGGTGTTCCAGGCCGATGCCGCCCAGCTCGTCGCTGAGCGCCAGCAAAAAGTCGTAATGCGCAAAATGGCGCGCGCCGAACAGCTTGTCGGCCTGCTGCACCAGCCGGCGGTGGGCGTCGATCTGGTCGTCGCTGGCGGCCAAGGCAGCGGCGTTGTCGGCCAGCAGGTGCAGCACCACCGGCTGGGCCGCGCCAGCAGCGTCCAGCTCGATGCGGCGCAGGTGCTGGCCGGCAAATACCGGCGAATCCACCAGCCGCTCCAGCGATACCGGCGCAAATTCGACCCTGGCGCCCACGCTGCGCCGGGCCCGCAGCGCCGTGCCGTACAACCAGCCCTCGGGCAGGCGCAGGCTGGCCTGCACGGTGATGTCGGCCGCCGCCGGCCCGGCCGGGTACAGCAGCAGGTTGTGCCACTGCAGGTTGAGCATCTGGCGCGTCACCACCACCCGGCCGCTGTCGGTTGATACCGCCGAGAGGTAGGCAAATGCTATCGCCAGCTCACGCACGCCCTCGGGCACGGTCAACACAAACGTATGGGCGTCGGCCGGATCGCGGGTCCAGGCCAGGGTTTGCCCAACACCCCGGATCACCAGCCCGGCCAGCCGACTGACATCGCCGTAAGGCCCATGGGTGCCCGGCAGCCAGCGTGCAAAGTACAAGCGCAGCGGGCCAGGCGCCACCGGCAGGCGCTGGTGGACCTGGAAGATGCGGTGGTCCAGATCGGTGGCATCCACATCGATCTGCAGGATGCCCGGGTAGGCTGCGGTGGCGGGCTGCGCCAACAGCGCTGTGGGCGGCAGCCACAGCAGCAGGGCCAGCACTGCAACCGCAGCCCACGCCCGGCGGCGGGCAGCGCAAAGTTTGAACAAGGGCAGCATGGCGGCAGGCTCCAGCAAGCGGTGTGATCCCCCGGCGGTGGGCGCATGGCACACGGCACATGAAACACGGCACATGAAACACGGCGCATGACACACGGCACACGGCCGCCCGGACCATACCCGAGCGCGGCCAGCCGACAATCCCAACCATGTCCGGCCCTGCCGCCCCCACCCCCTGCCTGCGGCTGCAAACCCTGGACCGGGGCGATGGCCTGCTGGGCCTGCGGCCTTGCGGTCCGGTGCGGCCACCGGCGCGCACGCCGCTGTTTGGCGCGCGCGGCCCGCAGGTGACCGTGGCCGGCCTGGCCTGGCGGCCAGCAAGCGGTGGCGCACTGACCAGCGCTGCAGACGCCAACGCCGCGCCCGAAGCCCAGGCCGCCGCACTGGCGCGTTTGTTGGCCAGCGGCCTGCACCCGCTGCCGGCCGCCGCGCTGCAATGGCGCGGCAAGCTGTCGCCGCTGCCCGCCGATGAAGCACTGTGGAGCCTGGTGCGCGAGGCCGACTTTGGCGCTTACTGGGCCCACACGCTGCCGCAACTGCAAGCCGAGGGCTGGCACATCGCCGTGTTGCCTGGTTTTGCCCATGCCGCGCTGCCAGTCAGCGGCTGGTTGATCGATCTCAAACCGCTGAGCCAGCCACGCGGCATGGGCTCGTGGATGCTGAGCCTGGGCATCACGCTACAAACCCGTGACGGCAGCGAGACGCTGGACCTGGTGCCGCTGATGGCCAGGCTGATAGGCCACGACCGGCGCTGGACCGACGCCGAAGCGCTGGAAGCCATCCCCGATGACGCGCTGATCCGGCTGCAGGCCCCGGGCGGCCGGCTGATCGATGCCGAGGCCGCGCCGCTGAAGGCCATCGCCCGGGCGATGGTCGATCTGCTGACCCGGCCACGCCGCCGCGCCGACGAGCCCTTGCTGCTGTCGTCCTGGGAGGCGCAGCGCCTGGCCTTGCTGCGCGCCGGTTTGAAAGACGCGATGGCCAGCCACCCCAGCGCCCGGCGCGATTGGCTGCTGCAGGGTGACATCGGCCTGCAATGGCTGAGCGCGCAAACCGCTGCCAACCCGTTGCAGCCGATCACACCGCCGCCCGGCCTGGGCATCACGCTGCGGCCCTACCAGCAAGACGGCCTGGCCTGGCTGCAGCATTTGCGCCGCCACGCGCTGGCCGGCATCCTGGCCGACGACATGGGCCTGGGCAAAACCGCGCAGGCGCTGGCGCATCTGCTGGTGGAGCAGCAAGCCGGCCGGCTGGACCGGCCGGCGCTGATCGTGGCGCCGGCCTCGCTGATCTTCAACTGGCAGGCTGAAGCCGAGCGGGTGGCCCCGGCGCTGAAGCTGCTGACCCTGCAAGGCCCGCATCGCGCCAAGGACATCGCCCGCATGCCGCAATTTGATGTGGTGCTGACCAGCTACCCGCTGCTGTGGCGCGACGCTCTTGCCTTACAGCGCCAGCCCTGGCATCTGGTGATCCTGGACGAGGCGCAAATGGTC
>JANOBL010000112.1:0-4227 GCA_031411635.1 Betaproteobacteria bacterium | reverse complement strand
TGCAGCCCGGCCGGGCGCAGGCCGCCGCCGGCTACTGTGTGTATGGCCCGCAGACCACGCTGGTGCTGACGGTAGGCGAAGGGGTGGCGGTGTTCACGCTGAACCGCGAGACCGGCTCCTGGGTGCTGACGTCCGACCAGGTGCAGATCCCGGCCGACACCAAGGAGTTCTCGATGAACATGTCGAACCTTCGGCACTGGGCGCCGCCGGTGCGGCGCTACGTTGACGAATGCCTGGCCGGCAAGGACGGCCCACGCGGCAAGGACTTCAACATGCGCTGGGTGGGCAGCATGGTGGCCGATGTGCACCGCATCCTGACCCGGGGCGGTGTGTTTCTCTACCCCTGGGACGCGCGTGAGCCCGACAAACCCGGCAAGCTGCGGCTGATGTACGAGGCCAACCCAATGGCATTTTTGGTGGAGCAGGCGGGCGGCGCCGCCACCAACGGGCAGCAGCGCATCCTGGACATCGTGCCGACCAAGCTGCACGAGCGGGTGAGTGTGCTGCTGGGCTCTAAAAACGAGGTGCAGCGGGCTACCGAATACCACACATCGGCTACGCGGTCAGCAAGTTAGGCGTCGCAAACACCCCTGCCTGTTGCTCACCTTGAGAGATCACTGGCAACAGGCAAACATTCACCTTCGTGAATGGCGGTCAGGATTTGCGCCCATTCGACGGTGAAGACGCGGTTTTGGATTGAGCGGGTGCTTCAGGCGTTGAAGGCAGCAGCAGTCCTTCGTGCAGGGCCACGTGCTCGAGTGCAGCCTCGAAGCGGGCACGCGAGGCTGCGGCAACCCGCCGCAAATAGGCGTGCAGTTCGGCGTCGGCCGCGTTGCGGTGCTCGCACTCTGTGCTGTAGGTCTCGAAGCGCGAGAGTTGCGTCAGCAGTTCGGCCACATGGCGCGGGCACTCGCAGGCAATCGTTGGCGACAGGTTCGCGAAGTCAGCCAGGGCCGTGTCGTCCCAGCGGCGCGGCGGCACGGGGTCGGCTCCGGGTGTTGGCCGGTCTGCTGCAGGCTGAAGCGGCATGGCCGCCTTGGATGACAGGCTGTTCAGCCATTGCGCGACCACCGTGTCGGGCTGCGGCTCGCGCAGCAAGGCCATGCCAGCCGTCGCCAATGCCTCACACACGGGGTCGGCAGCAAAGCTGTACAGAACGGCTGTCGGCACCCCCGCAAAGGCCGGGGCAGCCGCTTCGATGGAACCCAGCCAACCCTCGTGCAATTGCGGTGCGTGGATGAGCAAGGCGTCCAGGTGCGAGCCCTGCAATGCGGCGGCGGCCTGCGCAACATCGTCGAACGGCCCCAGCAGCACCACCGGCCGGCCCAGCCGACGAAGCAGCGCGGGTCGCTGCAGGCGCGAGCCCAGCGCAGCGCCAATCACCGCCAGCCGCCAGGCATGCACCGGCGGCGCGTGGGCCGCGTGCGAGCGCTCGCCACTCTGGGTGGCCGCCAGCGCCTGCGCATGCGTGGAGGCCACGCGCTGCAGTTGCGGCATGTCCAGCGCCGCCAGGCTGCCGATGGCGTGACCCAGGTCCGTCAGGTGCTTGATCAGCGCCAGCCGCCGAACGTCATCGGCCGAGTACCGACGTTGACCGCTCGGCGTCAGCGCTGGCTGGGTCAACCCGTAGCGGCGCTCCCACACGCGCAGCGTCGCCACCGGCATGCCCAACATGCGCGCCACGGCGCCGCTTCGGTGGAGCGCGTGATCCACCGCACCCCTCGTCGGCAGGGGTGGCGGCAGCAATGATTTCGTTTTTTTCATCACACAAACTTTTTGAATCGTGTTTGACACCGATTATAGAGGTCATGACGGCATATTTGTGTCGTCTGACCTCATGATGAATCGCCAATGTCGTACACTCGGCGCCGTCATGATCAATCAATGTCAGTCTGTCGCGGTAATCGGCGCCGGCATCGCCGGGGCCACCGCCGCGCGTGCGCTTGAACTGGCTGGACACGCGGTGCATGTGTCCGACAAGTCGCGTGGGCCGGGGGGTCGCCTGGCCACGCGCCGGGTCGAATGGGTCGATCGCCACGGGCGTACCGCCACGACGCAGCTCGACCACGGTGCCGTCGGCGCCTTTCCCCTAACCACCCCATGGAGTCTCAAGTGAATCAAGCTCTTCCCCGTCGTGTGTTCCTGATGACGCTGGCTGCTTCTGGCGCAGCGCTTGCCACTGGCGCACGGGCCCAGGCCCTGCTCGACGAAAAGGACGCCCAGGCCGTCGCGCTCGGCTACGTGGCAGACGCCAAGCGCGTCGACGTCAAGAAGTTTCCGAAGTTCGTGGCTAGCCAGAACTGCGCCAACTGCGCGCTCTACCAGGGTAAGGCTGGCGACAAGGCGGGCGGTTGTCCGCTGTTCGGCGCCAAGCAGGTGGCGGGCGCTGGCTGGTGCAGCGCCTGGGCCAAGAAGGCGTGAACGCAAGGGCCGGCCTCGAGGCTTGACGATGACGCTGCGCAACGCCAGCTTTCGCGGCAACAAGTCGGCGTTGCCCAGCAAGCCCTGCGCCGGCTGCGGTCTGGCCATGAGCTGGCGGCGGCGCTGGGCAAAGAACTGGGCCGACGTGAGGTACTGCTCCGACGCCTGCCGGCGCAACAAGGCAGCCCATGGCTGAGCTGCGTTCCCTGGTCGTCGTGCTGGGCGACCAGCTCGACCTTGATGCGGCGGGCTTCGACGATTTCGACGCAGGGCTTGACGCCGTGTGGATGGCCGAAGTGGCCGAGGAGTCGACCCATGTCTGGTCGAGCAAGCCGCGCACGGTGATGTTCCTGGCCGCGATGCGCCACTTCGCGCTGGCGCTGCAGGTCCAGGCCCGCCCGCTGCACTACACACGACTGGATGCGCTCGGCAATGCCGGTAGTCTGGCGGCACAGCTTCAGGCCGACATCCTGCGCCTGAAGCCGGTCCGCCTGGTGATGACCGCACCGGGCGACTGGCGCGTGCTGGAAGCAATCAAGGCCGTGGCCGAAGTCAGCAGCTTGCCGCTGGACATCCGCGAGGACCGCCACTTCTTCAGCAGCATTGGCGAGTTCTCTGCGCATGCCAAGGGCCGCAAGTCGCTGCGCATGGAGTATTTCTATCGCGAGCAACGCAAGCGGCATGAGGTCTTGATGCAAGGCGATGAGCCTACCGGTGGCCAGTGGAACTTCGACGTCGAGAACCGCGAAGCCTTTGGCGCTGCCGGCCCGGGCGCCGTGCCGCCGCGCTCGGTCTTCGAGCCCGATGCCGTCACGCGCGAGGTGATCGCGCTCGTCAACGCCCACTTCTCACACCACCCCGGCTCGCTGGACAGCTTTGCCTGGCCCGTCACGCGTGCGCAGTCGTTGCAGGCCCTTGAAGCCTTCATCCGCGAGCGACTGCCGCAGTTCGGTCGGTACCAGGATGCGATGTGGCCGGGCGACCCGTGGCTGTACCACGCGCACCTCTCGGCCGCACTCAACCTGAAGCTGCTGAACCCGCGCGAGGTGGTGGCCGCAGCCGTTGCGGCGCACCGCAGCGGGAACGCACCGCTGGCCAGCGTCGAAGGTTTCATCCGGCAGATCCTGGGCTGGCGCGAGTACGTGCGCGGCGTCTACTGGACCCAGATGCCGGGTTACCTGGAACGCAACGCCCTCGGTGCGCGGCAGGACCTGCCGGCCTGGTTCTGGACCGGCGCCACCGATATGGCCTGCCTGCGTGATGCATTGGCGCAGACGCTCACGCACGGCTACGCCAATCACATCCAGCGCCTGATGGTCACGGGCCTGTACACGCTGATGCTCGGTGTGCAGCCCAAACAGGTCCACGCCTGGTACCTGGCGGTGTACGTCGATGCCGTGGAGTGGGTGGAGCTGCCCAACACGCTGGGCATGAGCCAGTACGCCGACGGCGGCGTGATGGGCAGCAAGCCCTACGTCGCCACCGGCAAGTACATCCAGCGCATGAGCCCGCACTGCAAGGGCTGCCGCTACGACCCCGCACAGCGCAGCGGCCCAAAAGCCTGCCCCTACACCACGCTGTACTGGGACTTCCTGGTGCGCCATGAGGCGCTGCTGGCGAAAAATCCGCGCATGGCGCTGCAGGTGAAAAACGTGGCGCGTTTGAGCGAGGCGGAAAAGCAGGCGGTGGGTGAACGCGCGGCGGCCATCCGCCGTGGCGAAGTCGGCGCGGCGAGCGGGTTCACCCGCCATGCATGAGCTGTTCGAGCCACAAGGGATGAACGAGCTTGACGGCGGGCACGGCGCC
>JANOBL010000111.1:0-9712 GCA_031411635.1 Betaproteobacteria bacterium | reverse complement strand
GGCCCCCAGCGGCGACGCTGCCTTGAGCTGGTCGGCGATGCCCCAGCGACGCAGGTGCTCGCGGGTGCGCACGTTGGTCGTCTTGGCCCGGGGCGCATAGCCGACACGGTCGTTGCGTTCCACCAGCAGGCAGGGAATCGACCGATGCCCAAGTTCGATCGCCAGCGACAGGCCCGCCGGCCCAGCACCGATGATCAGGACTCGTGCGTTGCTTGTCTGCTGCTGGCCCATGAAAGCTCCTGGTTGAATGGCTGCTACGCTGCCCCGTTGCCCCGTTGTCGCCTTGCGCAGTGGTTGCTGCACATTGATGCAATGCATGCTAGGTGCCGATTGACGATAAAGAAAGATCACAGTAGTGTGCGATCGATACCAAAATTCGATCGCCATGAAGCTGAACCAGTTGAGAGACCTGCTTGCGGTGGCCGAGCGCGGCAGCATCCGCGCCGCCGCACGTGAGCTTGGCCTGGCGCAACCAGCGCTCACACGAAGCATCAACCTGCTCGAGCGCGAACTGGGCGTCGATCTTTTCGAGCGCCTGCCGCGCGGCATGCGCCTGACGACGATGGGCGAGCACTTTGTGCGCCGCGCCACCGCGGTGCGCGGCGAGCTTGCGCGGGCCCGCGAAGAGTTGGCGCAACTTCGAGGCGACACGCGCGGCAGCGTCTCCGTTTGCCTGTCGAGCGTGCCGCACATCGCCTTCCTGCCCTACGCGATGGGCCCGTTTCGGGCCCGCTTTCCGCATGTGCACATGGACGTGCTCGAAGGCGTGTACCCGATGGCCGAGCGTTCGTTGCGGGACGGCACGCTGGATTTTTACGTCGGCCCGTTGCGCGGCCCGCCCGATGCCGAGGACCTCGTCGTCGAAAAGCTGTTTGACAACACCCGTGTTGTGTTCGGGCGCAAGAACCACCCGCTGGCCAAGGCAGGCTCGCTGCGCGACCTGGTCGACGCAGAATGGGTGTCGACCTCGATCACGCGCCGCGCGGATGAAGAGTTGACACCCCTGTTCGAGCAGCACGGCTTGCCTGCACCGCGCATTGCCATGCAGGCGCATTCGGCGCTGACATCGATCGTGGCGGTGGCATTCAGCGACCTGCTGGCCGTGCTGCCGGTTCAGTGGTCGCAATTTTCGGTGACCCGCGACGCGCTGCAGAAGATCGAAGTGAGCGAGGAGCTCAACGCGCCGCCGATGTGCATCGTGCGACGCGCCGGCCTGCCATTGACACCCGCCGCCGAATACCTGTGCGATCTGTTTCGCCGCGCGGCCGGGCATCTTGCTACTTGAGCAGCCCCAAAGTTCAGCCATGTCACAGCCCGCCCCCTTGGCCGTGGGCCAACCAGGCATCCACCGCAGCGGCGCTGGGCATGCCGCCTATCGCGCCAACCCCCTGCACCGACAAGGCCGCCGCCACATTGGCGCGCTGCATCGCCGCCGGCAAGTCCAGCCCTTGGGCCAGCGCGGCGGCCAGCACGCCGGTAAAGGTGTCGCCGGCGCCGATGGTGTCGGCCACGGGCACCGGCCAGCCGGGCTGGGCCAAGGGGGGCAGGGCGGTGCGAAACAGCCGGCAGCCCGCAGCGCCCAGCGTCACAAGCACCGCGCCCACACCGCGCGCCAGCAGCGTGGCCGCGGCGGCGTCAATGGCGCTGCCCACGGGCAACCCGGCCAAGGCCAGCAGCTCGGTCTCGTTGGGTGTCAGCACATCCACCTGGGCCAGCAGCGCCGCGGGCAGCGGCAGCGCCGGTGCCGGGTTCAGCAGCGTGATCGCACCGGCAGCGCGGGCGATCGCAAATGCCTCGGCGCTGCAGGCCAACGGCACCTCGTTGCTGGCCATCACCACCCGGCAGGCTTGCAGCACCGCTGTGGCGGCCCGGGCATGGTGGGCGGCCAATCCCGCCCCGGCACCGGCAAACACCGCGATGCTGTTGTCGCCGTCGTCAAAAACCTGGATCTGCGCCACGCCGTTGCGCTCGCCCATGGCCTGCGCCACATGCCGGGCATCGATGCCCTCGCGGCGCCACAGGTCCAGGCCCATTCGGCCAAAGTCGTCGTCGCCGATGCGCGCCACCAGTGCCACCTGCACCCCTTGCCGCGCCGCCGCCACCGCCGCGTTCGAGCCCTTGCCGCCCGGCAGGATGTCAAAGCCACTGGCCATCAGCGTCTCGCCCTTGGCCACAGCACGTGGCACGCGGCACACCAGATCCACGTTCCAGCTCGCGATGCAAACCACCTGGGCCTGCCGGTCTGGCGCACTCATCATGACCAGCACTCAGGCGGTTTGTGGATCGATGCCAAAGGCCGCGATCTGCGCGGCAAGGCGATCCAGCTCGGCGTCGCTGATCGCCACCAGCGGCGCACGCACCCGGCGCCAGCCGGGATCGTTGTTCAACAGCGCCAGCATGCCTTTGAACGCCGCCGTCATGCCGTAGCCGCCCAGGATCGCCAAAAAGGCCAGCACCCGCTGCTGATTGGCCGCCGCGCCGGGCTGGGCGTGGTCTTTGACCAATCGCCCCACCAGCCGGGGCAGGATGTTGGCCACGCCGCTGACCGCGCCCAGGCTGCCGCAGGCGCTCAGGGTTTGCAGGTCAGGCTCGTTGCCCACCCACACTTGCAGCGGCGGCATGAAGGCCTGGGCATAGGCCAGCGAGGTGTCACGCTGGCAGCCGCTGTCTTTCAGGCCGACGATGGTGCCGGGGTAGCGGTCCAGCAGCGTGCCGATCACCGCCGGGCTCAAAGCCACACCCGAGACCTGCGGGATGTTGTACAGCACCACACGCAGCCGCTTGTCGGCCACCGCGGCGATCACCTGGGTGTAGGCATCGATCACGCCCTGGTCGGGCACACCCTTCAAGAAAAACGGTGGCAGCAGCAAACAGCCCTGAGCGCCGACGCTGACTGCATGGCGGGTCAGCTCGATCGCATCGGGCAGGGCGGCGCAGCTTGTCGACACCAGGATGCGGTCGGCTGGCACGCCCCCGGCGATCAGGCCGTCGATCGCCGCGATGCGCTCGGCCACCGTGAACGACGGGCCTTCACCGGTGGTGCCAAACGGTGTGACACCGGTGCAGCCGGCGGCCAGCAGCGCCCGCGCGTGAGCGGCAAAAACCGGGATGTTGATGTTCAGTTGTGGGGCCAGCGGCGTCAGCAGCGCCGGCCAGATACCGGTCAAAGGGGTGGGTTTGGCGGTCAAGACAGGCCTTTGGGTCAACAGAAGAAGAGCGGAAGGGCATGCAGTGCGTGCTGCGCCAGGGTGCAAGCCTACCTGGACAGTGCGGATCGCCTTGCACCCCCCTGCCTCGGGGTTCAACCCCAAGGGGAAACTCCTGCCGGGGGCTGCAGGCAGGCCTCCGTAGAATGGGACTGTCAGCACAAGGAGTTTCCCGCAATGCCAACCCATCGCCGCAGCACCGCCACCCCTGGCGCTGAAGCCGCCACCGAGGGCAGCATGCGGGTCCTCAAGAAATACCCCAACCGCCGCCTCTACGACACCCAGACCAGCAGCTACATCACGCTGGCCGATGTCAAGCAGATGGTGCTGGAAGGCGAGACCTTTGAAGTGCGGGATGCCAAGACCGGCGACGAACTGACCCGCAGCATCCTGCTGCAAATCATCCTGGAAGAAGAAACCGGCGGCATGCCGATGTTCACCACCCAGATGCTGGCCCAGGTGATCCGTTTTTATGGCCATGCGATGCAGGGCATGATGGGTACTTACCTGGAAAAAAACCTGCAGACCCTGGTGGATGTGCAAACCCGGCTGGCCGACCAGACCAAGGGCTTGTACGACCCCAAGACCTTCACCCCCGAGACCTGGGCCCAGTTCATCAGCGGCCAGGCGCCGCTGATGCAGGGCCTGATGGGCAACTACCTGGAGCAGAGCAAAAGCCTGTTTGCCCAGATGCAGGAGCAGTTGCAGGCCGGGGCGCTGTTTCCGGGCATGCCGGGGTTGACTGGCAAGCGCTGACGATCCCGTGATCGAAGCGCCTCAACCGCTCTCGGCGTTGCGCAAGGAGGCAATCGGCAGGAACAGTGACAGCGGTGCATCCTGGAACGGGATGAACCCGAGGCGCTCGTACAACGCCTTTGCCGCATCGTCCTTTGCTTCGACGACGATGGCGTGAATGCCGACGCGCCCGGCAAGTTCAAGCGCCAGATTCAGTGCATGGCGCATCAAGGCGCTGCCTAAATTTGTGCCCTGAGCCTTGCGATCAACTGCCAGACGGCCGATACGGAACACCGGCACCGGGTATCGCGGCAGCTTCAAATGAGCCGGGAACAAGGCTGTACCAACCTGTCCGGCGCTGACCGAGACGAAGCCCGTCACGGTCACGCCGTCTTCGGCCAACGCCACGTAGGTGCGGTTGAACCCACGATCCTGCTGTTGGCGGGCGTAGCGACGCAGAAACTCGTTGAGCGCTTCACTGCCGCAATCAAAGTCTTCGCGCCGGTGCCCGGCGCTGAGCGCGGCGATGAGCGCGGCGATGAGCGGCGTCATCCCCTGAGCAGGCGTTTCAGGGCTGCGGTGGGCGCCGGAGGCTGTTCCAGCGCCCGGGCGAAGTCTTCAAAGTCGCGCTGGGTCAGCATGATGACTTCGTGCTCAGCCACCACCCGCTTGGCAGCCTCGTAGGCGTTTTGCAGCAGGAAGGCAGAGACTGTCGTGCCCATGTAGGCTGCTGCGCGCTCAATCAAGGCCTTGGCGTCTGCGCTGGTGCGCAAGTTGATGCGCGCGGTGTCGGTCGGGTCTCGGGATTCGGTGGCGGGCATGGCTACTGGCTCCGATTGAATTGGTAATGTACTTCTATTTGACGTACAGAAAGCCACTTCGATTTGTGCTGCGCCTGGCATTGCGCTACCCGGGTTCTGCTTGCGGGCCCGGCATC
The DNA here is from genome assembly GCA_031411635.1 of Betaproteobacteria bacterium. Lineage (GTDB taxonomy): Bacteria > Pseudomonadota > Gammaproteobacteria > Burkholderiales > Burkholderiaceae_C > Pseudaquabacterium. The sequence continues at coordinate 4,834 of JANOBL010000111.1, read as the reverse complement.
TGGGCGGCCCGGCGCTTGTCGCCGACAATCGCGCCTGGCCTGCAACCGGGTTACCGCATGAGCGAGCACAGCAACATCATCATCATCGAGTCCCTGAAGGCGCTGCGCGTGGCGCTGGCTGTCGTGAAGGCAGATACCGAAGAAATCAAGGAGCGGCTGCGCAGCCACCACCTTTCCCAACTCCCTGGCCCTCAATGACCACAGTCCCTGCTCCCCGTGTCGGTTTTGTTTCGCTCGGCTGCCCCAAGGCCCTGACCGATTCCGAGCTGATCCTGACCCAGCTCAGCGCCGAGGGTTACCAGACCAGCAAGACTTTTGCCGGCGCCGATCTGGTGATCGTCAACACCTGCGGCTTCATCGACGACGCGGTGAAAGAAAGCCTGGACACGATCGGCGAGGCGCTGGCCGCCAACGGCCGCGTGATCGTCACCGGCTGCCTGGGCGCCAGGGGCGGCAAGGACGGTGACGACGCCGGTGGCAACCTGGTGCGCCAGATGCACCCCAGCGTGCTGGCCGTCACCGGGCCGCATGCCACGCAGGAGGTGATGGACGCGGTGCACTTGCACTTGCCCAAACCGCACGATCCGTTTGTCGACCTGGTGCCCGAGCAGCGGGCGTTGTTCAGGGGTGAGGCGGGCATCAAGCTCACACCGCGCCACTACGCCTACCTGAAGATCAGCGAAGGCTGCAACCACCGCTGCAGCTTTTGCATCATCCCCAGCATGCGCGGTGACCTGGTGTCGCGGCCGGTGGGCGATGTGCTGGCCGAGGCACGCGCGCTGTTTGAAAACGGCGTCAAGGAGTTGCTGGTGGTCAGCCAGGACACCAGTGCCAACGGCGTGGATGTCAAGTACCGCACCGGTTTATACGACGGCCGGCCGGTCAAGACCCGGATGACCGAGCTGTGCGATGCACTGGCCACGCTGGCGGCCACGCATGGCGCCTGGGTGCGGCTGCACTATGTCTACCCCTACCCGCATGTGGACGAGTTGTTGCCGATGATGGCCACCGGCCGGGTGCTGCCGTACCTGGATGTGCCGTTCCAGCATTCGCACCCCGATGTGCTGCGCCGCATGAAGCGCCCGGCCAGTGGCGAGCGCAACCTGGAGCGCTTGCTGAAGTGGCGCGAGGCCTGCCCCGAGCTGGTGATCCGCTCCACCTTCATCGCCGGGTTCCCGGGCGAGACTGAAAGCGAGTTCCAGCATCTGCTGGACTTTGTGCGCGAGGCGCAGATCGACCGCGCCGGCTGTTTTGCCTACTCGCCGGTGCAGGGCGCGGCTGCCAACGATCTGCCCGGCGCTTTGCCCGCCGAGTTGCGCGAAGCGCGCCGTGCCCGTTTCATGGCGGTGGCCGAAGACGTGTCGATCACCCGATTGCAGCGCCGCGTGGGCGCCACGATGCAGGTGCTGGTGGACCGTGCCCCGGCGCTGGGCCGCAAGGGCGGCGTGGGCCGCAGTTATGCCGATGCGCCCGAGATCGACGGCAGCGTGCGCCTGCTGCCGCCTGAAAAAGCCAGCAAGACGCTGAAAGTGGGGGAGTTCACCCGTGCCCGCATCGTTGCCACCGAAGGGCATGATTTGATTGGCCAGCCGGTCTGACCTTGCGGTCTGACCTTGTAAACCCAAGCCCGCCCAATGTCCGACGCCAAAGACCTGATCACCGAGCTGATCCACCACCCCTACCAAGCCCCGGCCGGTTTTGGCGCGGTGCCAGTGGCCGTGCACAAGGCCAGCACGGTGACCTTTGCCAACGTGGCCGCGCTGCGCGCCCGAAGCTGGAAAAGCCGCGAGGGCTACACCTACGGCCTGCACGGCACACCCACCACGTTCACGCTGGAAGAGCGGCTCGCCACCTTGGAAGGCGGGCGCTTTTGTGTGCTGGCGCCCAGCGGGCTGGCGGCGATCGTGATGGTCAACGTGGCGCTGCTGAAAGCCGGCGACGAGCTGCTGTTGCCCGACAACGTCTACGGCCCGTCCAAGGAGATGGCGCGCACGCTGCTGGCCGATTGGGGCATCACGCACCAGCTCTACAACCCGCTGGACCCGGCTGACCTGGCCGCCCGCATCAGCCCGCGCTGCAAGCTGGTATGGCTGGAGGCGCCGGGCTCGGTGACGATGGAGTTTCCGGATCTGGCCGGCCTGGTGGCCGCTGCCCGCACGCGCGGTGTACTGACCGCGCTGGACAACACCTGGGGCGCCGGCCTGGCGTTCCGGGCTTTTGACCACGGCATCGATTTGGTGATGCAGGCGCTGACCAAGTACCCGTCGGGTGGTGCCGATGTGCTGATGGGCTCGGTGGTGGTGCGCGACGAAGCGCTGTACCACCAGGTCTTGCAAGCCCACGGCCGCTTGGGGCTGGGCGTGGGCGCCAACGATGTGGAGGCGGTGCTGCGCTCGCTGCCCAGCATCGCGCTGCGTTACCACGCGCACGATGCAGCGGCCCGTGCACTGGCCACCTGGCTGGGCAGCCAGCCAGCGGTCACCCGGGTGCTGCACCCGGCCGTGCCCGGCGCACCTGGGCATCAACACTGGCTTGCCCACTGCAGCGCAGCGGCCGGGCTGTTCTCGGTGCTGCTGGACCCGGCGCTGCGGCGCGCGCAAGTGGATGCTTTTGTCGACGCACTGCGCTTGTTTCGCATCGGCTACTCCTGGGGCGGCCCAGTCAGCCTGGTGGTGCCGTATGACCTGGGCACGATGCGCGACGACCGCTCGGCCTTGCCCGGCCACCTGGTGCGCTTGTCGATCGGGCTGGAGGCGGTGGCCGATCTGCAGGCCGATCTGGCCCAGGCCCTGCAACACCTGGCTTGATCAGCCGGCGTCCTTGCGCACGTTGACGCAGCGGCCAGTGGGTTTGCGGGCGCTGCATGCCGGCGCCCCCGGCGTCAAGCTGCCGCTGAGTTGCCTCAACCTGGACAAATCGGGCATGCGCTCGGCGATGATGGCGCGTTACCTCAACCAGACGCCGCCGTTCCGCCCGAGCCTGCTGGGCACGCCGTCGAGCTGTTTGACAGCAAGTTTGACAAGGTGCAGGCCAACTCCGCCGTGTTCACCGCGGCCGGGCAGCGCGGCTGGGAATTGTTCAGCGACAAGAACCGGGGCAACTGCGTGTACTGCCACACCCAAGGCCGCATCACGCGCCTGCTTGCGCGGCGCTCAAGACCGGCGGCGCCAGGCCGATAAGGCCGTCCATGGACCCCTCCCATGCGCTGTACGCCCAGGCGATCGAGCATCTGCCGCATGGCCTCAGCATGTTTGATGCCGATGATCGCCTGGTGGTGGCCAACCAGCGTTACCGCGACATCTGGCGGCTGCCCGCGCACCTGTGCCAGCCCGGCGCGCAGTTTGCAGACATCATTGCGGCCAGCCACGGCGCGGTGATGGTGACCGACGACATCGAGCCGGCCACTGGGCCCGGCCAGGTGTTGCGGCGCCGGCGCGAGTGGCAACTGGACGATGGCCGCATCATCGAGGTCACGGTCACCCGCCTGGCCGGCGGGGCCTGCGTGGCGCTGCACCAGGACATCACCGAAAAGCACCGTGCACAACAACAGGTGGCCCACCTGGCCCGCCACGATGCACTGACCGGGCTGTGCAACCGGGCCGAGTTGCGGCAGCGCATGGCGCAGCACCTGCCCCGCACCCAGCGTGGCGAGGCCTTGGCGGTGCTGATGCTGGACCTGGACCGTTTCAAGGCCGTCAACGACAGCCTGGGCCATGCGGCGGGTGATGGCCTGCTGCAGCAAGTGGCCGACCGATTGCGCCGCTGTGTGCGCGAGAGCGACACCATTGCCCGCCTGGGCGGCGACGAGTTTGCGCTGTTGCAGGCCGGCACCGCGCAGCCCGCCGGTGCCACGGCGCTGGCCGGGCGGGTGATCGACGCGCTGGGCCAGCCGTTTGAGCTGGACGGCCAACAGGCCAGCATCGGCGCCAGCGTTGGCATTGCCGTGGCGCCGCAGGATGGTGATGGCGCCGAGATCCTGCTGAAAAACGCCGACCTGGCGCTGTACCGCGCCAAGGCGGCGGGCCGGGGTGTGCTGCGTTTTTTCAGGACCGGGGTCGCCGCCAATGCGGCGCGCTAGCGTCAGGCGCTTCAGGCCGGCACGGTCAGCAGCGGAATCGCCCCGTCCGAGTTGGCGCCCAACAGCCCCACCTGGCTGTAGATGCCCAGCTTCTGGCGCGTGTCCTGGATGTCCAGGTTGCGCATCGTCAATTGGCCGATGCGATCGGCCGGCGTGAAGGCGCCGGCACCGCTTTCCATCGTCAGCCGCTCGGGGTGGTAGGTCAGGTTGGCGCTGGTGGTGTCCATGATCGAGTAGTCGTTGCCACGCCGCAGCTCCAGCGTCACCTCGCCAGTGATGGCGCGCGCCACCCAGCGCTGGGCGGTCTCGCGCAGCATCAGGCACTGCGGGTCGAACCAGCGGCCCTGGTACAGCAAGCGGCCCAGCTTGCGGCCGTTGTCGCGGTACTGTTCGATGGTGTCCTCGTTGTGGATGCCGGTGACCAAACGCTCGTAGGCGATGAACAGCAACGCCAGCCCCGGCGCCTCGTAGATGCCGCGGCTCTTGGCTTCGATGATGCGGTTCTCGATCTGATCGCTCATGCCCAGGCCATGGCGCCCGCCGATGCGGTTGGCTTCCAGGATGAGTGACACCTGGTCGGTGTACTCGACACCGTTCAAGGCCACCGGGCGGCCCTCTTCGAAGCGCACCGTCACCGTCTCACGCTTGACCCCCACCTCGTCGCGCCAGTAGGCCACGCCCATGATGGGCTGGACGATCTGCAGCCCGCTGTTCAGGTGCTCCAGGTCCTTGGCCTCGTGGGTCGCGCCCAGCATG
>JANOBL010000110.1:0-6423 GCA_031411635.1 Betaproteobacteria bacterium | reverse complement strand
ACCCGGGCGCTGGCCGAGGCGCTGGGCCGCGACCCAAAGAACGTGCATGGGGATGTGGCCGCGCTGGAGGCGGTCGGTTTGATGGTGCGCGACGGGCGCAAGCTGACGGCACCTTGGGATGAGGTGCAGGCGAGTGTTGATCTGACGGCCTGATGGTCCAGACCATTCCAGTTTTCTACGATCCTCGCATGGTGGCGAGTGCAGGAAGGCTGACGCCATCACCCGGCAAGGCCGGACAGGTGGTCGATGACTGGTTGCGTCGTTTCGGGGGAAGGATATCTGGCTTCAGAAGCGCAACGGCCAGCCAGATACAACTGCTTCGTGCACACGATGCGGGCTACGTCCAAGGGGTCATGCGTGGTGATATCGACATCGGCTTCGAGGAGTTCACCAAGCAGATCGTGGACACACTGCCGTTCCAGGTTGGCTCGCTGGTGTCGGCCTGTGAATGGGTCGCTGCCGAAGCCGCCGGCCATCGCCGCAATGTGGCCTGCTCACCCAGCAGCGGCTTTCACCATGCCCGACACGGTGGCGGCCACAGCTTCAGCACTTTCAATGGCCTGATCGTGGCGGCGCAGCACCTCAAGTGCACTGGCTTGGCCCGGCGCGTTGGCATCGTTGACTTCGACTATCACGAAGGAGATGGCACGCAGGACATCATCGATAGGCTGGGCCTGGGCTGGATCACCCACTGGAGTGCAGGCGCCGAGTACAAGCACCCGTGCCAGGCCGATGATTTCCTTAGCTGGATCACCACCACTGTCAAGCAGATGGCCGACTGCGACCTGCTGATCTACCAGGCCGGCGCAGACCAGCACGTCGACGACCCGCTGGGCGGCCTGCTCACCGACGAGCAGATGGCGCAGCGCGACCGCTCGGTCTTCTGGACCTGCCGCGAGTACAAGATTCCGCTGGTGTGGAACCTGGCCGGCGGCTACCGGCGCGACCTGAACGGCACCATTGCCCCGGTGATCGAGACGCACTGCGAAACCATGCGCCAGTGCATCGACATCTATCTCAATGAAGGCGGCCGGCGCCAATAAGCGAGTACTGTGGGCCGGCCGTGCCTGCGGCAGCCCCTTCTGGAGGGACACGATATGGCCAAGGGCAACAACCGCAAGAAGCTGCCGGGGGAGACGCTGTTCGGGGGCGGCCGCGGGGTGATCTTGGTCGGCTCCAGCAGCTCGCGCAAAGGGCAATCCAGCGCCGAGACGACCGCATCGGGTATGTCGAAGGACGAGCTGGAGCAGGGCGAGCAGGCCCAGGACCGGGAGTTCATGGAGCTGGAGCGTCGGCTGCTGGGACTACGCCCAAGCTCAGCTACGGGCAGCCCCGAGAAGGCGCAGTAGCGGTTGACGCCTGGCACTTCAGCAAGGATCGCCGGGTCGTCCTGACTTCGGCCGCCTTTGGCACCGGCCTGCCGGGCTCGGCCCGCGACGCATTCCTGGGCGGCGGCACCAAGGTTGCGAAGATCAAGAGCGCCTACTCGCGCGACCAGCCTGCTGAAGAAGGGTGCGATGGCCACCGAGCTGCTGACGGGCCGCGTCAAGTACGTTGACCTGGCCGGCTGCGGCGGCGCTGGAAGAAAAAAGCCCGGCCGTGGCAATCGCCTTCGGTCGGGCTCCCTCCGCTCGCGCCACTGGTGCAGCATCGTCCGGCAACAAGGCCGGCAGCCATTTCCCTGCAGCAGGTGAGGCGTCGAACTTCCTTGGTCGGGATCGCCCCGGCATCAACCTTGGAGCCCTTGCGGGCGTGGGGTCAGATCGGCTTGGCCCAACCTTGGCTTCGTCGTTTGCGAGGGCGGCGGCCCAAGCAATCAACTCAAGGAGTATACGAGGTAACGGCGATCTGGTCCAGTTCATCACCGACAACTACCAGCCCGGCAGCTCGCCAAAGGGCTGGGGCGATGCGCCATCTTTCAGTGCACGCGAGGAGGCCTTCGACCTGATGGCCCAGGTGGAGGAGGCGCCGGCCACGGAGACGGCCGCTTTCAAGCGCTGGTTCAAAGACAGCAAGGTGGTCGATGCAAGGGGGTAGGCATCTGGCCGTTCTCCACAGCTAACCAAGGCGAGCTTTGACCAGTTCAGCCGATGCCGAAGTGACATCAATCTCACAGCAGCGTCGCCTTGGTCAAATCTTGGTCGAACGTGCGAGAAAGTCAGCGTTCGCTCACTTGACTCTCATGATCATGCAAAATCCGCATGACGCATCAGCCGGAGTCGGGCCATGAGCAACGAGTTCTTTGACGGAGTGGGCAACGACAGCGGCGCTGCGCTGCAGTCGGCCTGGCTTGGTGGTCCGGCGCGCGGCCACCTGGTGACGGGCAGCAGCCGGCGCCACATGACCATCACAAGCTGCGCAGCCGAAGTGCGCCGGGTTCTGTACGCCGCAGGCCGGGCGCTGAAACTTGCCGACCTGCACATCGCCACGGGCCACGAGCGTATGTCCATCGGATCGGCTCTGATGAAGCTGCAGCGGCGTGGGATGGTGGAGAAGGTGCCGCGCGCCCAGGGCGGGAACTACGGGGCGAGCTACCTGTGGGTGGGAGCGGTCGAGCCTGAGGCAAGGCAACTGAGCACTAGCGCCGTCTGTTGACCCGGCCGCCCGTCATTTTCGGGTTGGTGGGTTCTATGGTGGGTAGACAGAAAATACGAGCCAACTTTCATAGGTAACAGTGGCGGAAGCGGTGAGATTCGAACTCACGGACGGCTCACACCGTCGGCAGTTTTCAAGACTGCTGCCTTAAACCACTCGGCCACGCTTCCTGCTGGGCCGGGATTCTAGGCGGCTTCAGTGGCCTCGGTCCCGGGGGACGCATGCCAAACTGCCAGCGCTGCGCGTGGTCTTGCGCATCGCTGCGCAATCCCGGGTCCGTGACGGCATGAACACGACTGAAGTCTTCCTGATCGCCATGGCGATCATCTTCACGCTGCCCTACCTGGTCTGGCGCGTAGCGCGCACCGATTACTTTGCGCCGCTGGTGGTGGTGCAGATCCTCACCGGCATCGCGCTGGGCCCGGCGGTGCTGGGCGCGGTGTTTCCGGGCTACTACGGTTTTGTCTTCAACCCGGCAGTGATCCAGTCGCTGAACGGCCTGGCCTGGTGGGCGGTGATGCTGTTTGTGTTCATCGCCGGCATCGAGCTGGATTTGCGGGCGGCCTGGGTGCACCGGCGTGAGAGTGGCATCACCGCATCACTGGCGCTGGGCATGCCCTTGCTGCTGGGCAGCGTGGCGGCGCTGTTGCTGCTGGGCTGGCCGGGCTGGATTGGCCACAAGGCCCAGACTTGGCAGTTTCTGCTGGGCATCGGCATGGCTTGCGCGGTGACGGCGTTGCCGATCCTGATCCTGCTGATGGAAAAGCTGGACATCCTGCGCTTGCCGGTGGGCCAGCGCATCCTGCGCTACGCCAGCCTGGACGACATCGCCATCTGGGGTGTGCTGGCGCTGATCCTGATGGACTGGCAGCGGGTGGGCAAGCAGGCCGCGTTCATGGTCGCATTTGGTGTGGCCAGCCTGCTGCTGCGGCGCCTGATGGCCTGGTTGCCCGAGCAAGATCGCTGGTATGGCGCCTTGATCTGGCTGGCCGCCTGTGGTTTTGGTGCGGACTGGGCGGGCCTGCATTTCATGGTGGGCGCGTTTCTGGCCGGTGCGGTGGTGGACGCGCACTGGTTTGACCAGCGCCAGATGGATTTGCTGCGCCACCATGTGCTGCTGGTGATGATGCCGGTGTTTTTTCTCAGCACCGGCTTGCGCACCGATTGGGCGCTGGGCGGCGGCTCGGTGTTGGCGGTGGCGGCGCTGCTGTTGCTGGCATCGGTGCTGGGCAAGTTGATCGGCGTGAGCCTGGCCGGGCGCATGTTGGGCTGGCAGCCGGGCGAGGCATCGCTGATCGGCTGGCTGCTGCAGACCAAGGCGCTGATCATGATCATCTTTGTCAATATCCTGCTGGACAAGCAGATCATCTCTGCCGATGCCTTTACCGCACTGCTGCTGATGGCGGTGGCCAGCACGATGTTGACGATTCCGGTGGTCACGCCGCTGCTGGCGCGGCTGCAGGGCTTGCTGCTGCGCAGCCATTGAGCCGGCGCTGCGGTCTTCAGCCGGGGGTTTGCGCCTGCTCGCAGGCCACCTGCACCACCTCACGCCGGCCGCCGTCCACCCGCACGGCAGTCAGTGCGCCACCCCAGACGCAGCCGGTGTCGGTGGCCAGTAAATTTGGCCGATTCTGCAGCCCCAGGGTAGACCAGTGGCCAAACGCGATCGGTGTATCGGCGGTGCGCCGACCCGGCACGTCAAACCACGCCAAATGCCCGGCCGGTGCCACGCCCGACCCATCCTTGGTATCAAACTCCAGCCGCCCCTCGGGGGTGCAGTAGCGGATGCGGGTCAGCACGTTCAGCACCAAACGCCAACGGTCCGGGCCGGTCAGTGCCTCGTCCCACTGGGCGGGGGTGTTGCCGTACATCCGGTGCAGAAAATCGGCCATGCCGGGGCCAGCCAACACCGCCTCTACCTCGCGCGCCAGCGCCAGCGTCTGGCCCACGCCCCACTGCGGCACCACGCCGGCATGCACCAGCAGCCAGCCGTGCGCGGTGTCGGCCAGGCGTTGCTGGCGCAGCCAGTGCAGCAGCGCCTCGCGCTGCGGGCTGGCCAGCACATCGCCCACGGTGTCGCTGCGCTGCGGCTTGCGTGCGCCCACCGCCAGGGCCAGCAAGTGCAGGTCGTGGTTGCCCAGCAAACAGGTGGCAGCATTGCCCAGGCCTATCAGGCGCTGCAGTGTTTGAAGCGAAGCCGGGCCCCGGTTGACCAGATCGCCCAGCAAGTGCAGATGGTCGCGCGACGGCGAAAAATCGATCTTGGCCAGCAGCCGGTCCAGTGCGTCGCAGCAGCCTTGCAGGTCGCCAATCAGGTAGTGCATAGGCTTGATTCTGCTACGCTCGCAGCCCTGAGGATTCCGGGGCGCCGCCGCCGCGCCACTGCATGGACGTCGCGCTGCTGCTGTTTTTGATCCTGCTCAACGCCTTGTTCGCCATGTCGGAGATGGCGCTCACCACCTCGCGCAAAGCGCGCTTGACGGTGATGGTGGAGGCCGACGAGCCCGGCGCGCTGGCGGCCCAGGTGCTGCATGATGACCCCACCAAGTTTTTGTCCACGGTGCAGATTGGCATCACGTCGATCGGGGTGCTCAACGGCATCGTCGGTGATGCGGCGTTTTCGCAGCCGCTGGCCACTTGGTTGATCAAGCTGTTTCCGATGTTGGGCCACCGCGCGGTAGAGCTGGCGGCCACCGCGCTGGTGGTGGTGATCATCACCTTTTTGACCATCATCTTCGGCGAGCTGGTGCCTAAGCGCCTGGGCCAGATGTACCCCGAGCGGGTGGCGGTGCTGGTGGCGCGGCCGATGGACCTGCTGTCGGCTGCCACGCGGCCGTTTGTCTGGCTGCTGTCGGCCTGCACCGAGGCCACTTTGCGCCTGCTTGGCATCCGCCACGCCCCGTCGCGCAGCGTGACTGAAGAAGAAATCGCCGCCAGCCTGGAAGAGGGCCTGGACGCCGGTGTGATCGAGGCGCAAGAGCACCAGATGGTGCGCAATGTGTTCCGGCTGGATGAGCGGCAGATCGGCTCGATGATGATTCCGCGCGCCGAGATCACCTGGCTGGACCAGAACGGCCCGCTGCCCGAGCTGCTGCAGCAGATGACTGTCCATGGCCACTCCCGCTACCCGGTGTGCCGCGCCGGGCTGGACGATGTGGTGGGCGTGATCCAGGCCCAAGACCTGTTGGTGCCCTTGTCGCGGGGCGAGATGCCCGACCTGGGTGCGCTGATGCAGCCACCGGTGTTTGTGCCCGAGACCTTGTCGGGCATGGAGTTGCTGGATCATTTTCGTGCCACCAGTGCCGAGCTGGTGTTTGTCGTGGACGAGTACGGCGCGGTGCAGGGTGTGATCACCGTGCGCGATGTGCTGGAAGCGATCACCGGCGAGTTCAGCACCCCCAGCGCCGAGGATGCATGGGCGGTGCGGCGCAGCGACGGTAGCTGGTTGATGGATGGCCTGATCCCGGTGCCGGAGATGAAAGACAGGCTGGAAATTCGTGAATTGCCCGAGGAAGATCGTGGCCGCTACAACACGCTGGCCGGCATGATCATGCTCTTGCTCGGACGGCTGCCCAACACCACCGATGTGGTCGAATGGGATGCTTGGCGCTTTGAGGTGGTCGACCTTGACGGCTAGCGTGTGGACTAGGTACTGGTCAGCCGCATCGCCCCAAGCAACGACGAACCCAACTAGCCATGATCAACGAAAACCTGCACTAAAAGGCGGTCGCCCTCGACCGCGTCAAGCACCGCGACCTCAAGCTCAACCTGGGCGCGCGTGACCTGTCACGGTCAGCCGGCTGAATGCCTTCTTCGTGGCGGGCACCG
>JANOBL010000109.1:0-3475 GCA_031411635.1 Betaproteobacteria bacterium | reverse complement strand
GCTCTCGAAGTCGGCATTGATGGGCACGTCGGTGGCCGCCACCAACTCGGCCAGATGGGTCAGCGCCTGCTCACGGCTGATGCCGTTGTCCGGGTGACCGATGGACCAGGCGAAGCCCGAGCTGGTGCTGGCCAGCGCGGCGAAGCCCATGCCCTGCAGCATGCGGGCGCTGCCGATGTCCCAGGGGTTGGGGATCGCGAAGCAGCCGGCTTCGTGCAGTTGGCGGAAGTTGCGGCGCTTGTCGGCCACGCTCGGGCGGGTTGGGCTCATCGGGGCTCCCGGATCACTGTTTGACGAAGCCGATCTGCTTGATCATCGCGCCCCAGCGCTCGTAGGCGCTGCGGATCTCGGTGGCCAGCTCGGCGGGGGTGGACGGTGAGGTCTCGTAGGCACCCTTGGCGATGGCGTCATGCACCTGCGGGTTGGACAGGGCCTGCACCATCACCGCATTCACCCGGTTGACCAGCTCGGGTGGCATGCGCGCCGGGCCGACGATGGCGATCCAGCTGGTCAGGTCGATGCCGGGGACGCCCTGCTCGCTGATCGTCGGCACATTGGGCATGAAGGGGTTGCGCACCGGTGCGGCCACGCCCAGGATGCGGATCTTGCCGGTGCGCTCGTTGATGATCGCCGTGGGCGCAGCGTCGAAATAAGCTTGCACCCGGCCCTCCAGCAAATCCCGCGCGGCATCCGCTGTGCCCTTGTACGGCACATGCACGATTTCGATGCCCGCCGCCTTGCCAAACGCCTCGGCATACACATGCGACGAGGTGCCGGTGCCAAACGACGCAAAGTTCAGCTTGCCCGGGTTGGCCTTGGCCCAGGCCACCAGCTCACGCACATTGGTGGCGGGGATCGAGGTGTGCAAGGTCAACACCAGCGGGCCGCGCGTGGCCAAGGTGATCGGCGAAAAATCCTTGAACGGGTCGTAAGGCACGCTGGCCAGCGTGTGCGGGTTCTGCGCTAACGTGGAGGAAGGCGCGTACAACAAGGTGTAGCCGTCGGGCACGGCGCGTGCCACCTCGGTGGCGGCCAACATCATGCTGGCCCCGGGTTTGTTGTCGATGATCACCTGCACCCCCGTCTGCTCGGTGATCTTTTGCGCCACCACACGCGCCTGCGCGTCCAACGAGCCACCGGCCGCCAGCCCCACCACCAGGCGGATGCTCTTGCCGGGCTGCGGGTAAACAGCGGCGCTTGTTTGCGCCATGCTGCTGCCAACGCCCAGCATCATTAGGGCGGTTGCCAACAAGGGGGTGGCCCATGCGCGCCAGTGGGGGGTGTTCATCGTCGGGGTCTCCTGGAGGACGGGCGGAAAAGCGGTGGCGGCCTTGTTTTTTGGCCGTCAAGCTCAAAACGATAGAGAGGCGGTCGGGCGCTGTCAAACAACCCGATCCGCCAGTGTGCACGTTTAGTGTCAGTCTGTATTGCTTTTTTTGGACATATCGTCCATTATTGAAAAATCCACTGCCCGGGCCTGCACCATGAGAACCGTCGAACGCTCTGACGAGCGCATCCTGACCGCCGACATTTTTGGCCGCGACGCCAAAGTGCCACGTGCCGATCTGGGCACCTTGCACGAGGCCGCGCGCGACATCCCGGTCTACCGCCAGTGTGATGTGCTGGTGGTGGGCGGTGGGCCGTCGGGCACCGCTGCCGCCGCCGCCGCCGCGCGTACCGGCGCCGACGTGGTGCTGCTGGAGCGCTACAACCACCTGGGTGGTTTGTCCACCGGCGGCCTGGTGATCTGGATCGACCGGATGACCGATTGGGCCGGTGATCTGGTGATCCGTGGTTTTGCCGAAGAGCTGTTCAACCGCCTGCCGCCCGACGCGGTGGCCGGCCCGGGGCGCGGTGATTGGGGCTCGACCGACGTGGCCAAGGCGGCGCACTGGTCGCAGCGCACCGCCGCCTACCACGGCATCGTCACCTGGTCGCCCACGCTGGACCCGGAGCGTTTGAAGCTGCTGTCGCAAGAGATCGTGATCGAGGCGGGCGTCAAGCTGGTCTACCACTCGTTGGGCTGCACGCCGATCATGGACCAGGGCCGGGTCTGCGGCGCCACCTTCGAGAGCAAGGAGGGGCGTTTGGCGATCCGCGCCAAGGTGGTGGTGGATGCCACCGGTGACGGCGACATCTTTGCCCGCGCCGGGGCGGCCTATGACAACGACATCGAAGAAGCCGATGTGCACCACTGCATGAACACCTCGTGGCTGTTTGGCGGTGTGGACATGGCGCGCTGGATCGCTTTCAAGACCGGCCAGCCTGAAAAACATGCCGATTTCATGGCCCGCGGCCGCGCCCACTGCGGCCTGTTCGACCGGCCGTTTGTAAGCTGGCGCGACGACATCGCGTTGTTCATGGGGCCGCGCCAGACCGGTTATTCGGCCTTGGATGTGGACGACCTGACGGCAGTGGAGGTGCGCTCGCACCGCGCGATGGACGCCCACCTGGGCTTTTACCGCCAGCATGCGCCGGGCTTCGAGTCGGCTTATTTGATGCTGTCGGCGCCGCAGATCGGTGTGCGCCATGCGCGGCGCTTGAAGGGTGTGGACAGCGTGCTGCGTAGCCGTTGGCCCGATGGTGTGGCGCTGGCTGACGAGATCGGTGTCACGCCGGCGGTGAGCCCGAAGTTTCCGAACATCTCGATCCCGTACGGCGCGCTGGTGCCGCAGGCGCTGGATGGTTTGCTGGCCTGCGGCCGGCATGTCTCGTGCGACAAGAATTCCCACGGTTTCATGCGTGAGATCCCGCAATGCTGGATCACCGGCCAGGCCGCCGGCACCGCTGCCGCGCTGGCGGTGGCGCAGGGCGTGTTGCCGCGTGCAGTGGACATCAACAAGTTGCAATCGGCGTTGTTGGGGCAGGGCGTGTACTTGCGCCGGGCCGAAGCCAGGGTGGGTGTGGCGGCATGACGCTGCCGGGCGCTGCTGCGGGCATGACGGCAAGCACCGCGGTGCGGGCGGACACACGCACCGGACAATCACCGGCCATGCCCGATAGCAAATTGCCCCCAATGCCCCAGTTACCCAAACTGTCCACCAAGGCCGCCCGAAAATCGCTGCGCAGCCCAGCCCAGCCCAAGCCCGGGGCCCGCACCACCGTCAGTGCACTGGACCGCGGCCTGGCATTGCTGCAATGTTTTGGCGACGACCAACGCCTGCTGGGCCCCACCGAGCTGGCACGGTTGACTGGCATCCCGCGCCCATCCGTCACCCGCCTGGCGGCCACCCTGGTGGCGCACCGCTGGCTGCGGCCCGAGCCGGGTGGTGAGCGCTACATGCTGGGCGCCGGCGTGGTATCGCTGGCGCAAGTGTTCCTGTCCGGGCTGGACGTGCGCGCCGCCGCGCGTGGGCCGATGCAGGCGCTGGCCGAGCGCACCTGCGGGTCGGTCTACCTGGCGGTGCGCGACGGCCTGGATCACAGCGTTCCCCTCGAGCACAACGCGCACACCATGGATCGAAGGTGAGCGCAT
>JANOBL010000108.1:0-3075 GCA_031411635.1 Betaproteobacteria bacterium | reverse complement strand
GATTTGCAGATCACTGGAGGCGCCCAAGTGCGGGTGCAGGCCGGCCGGGCGCCGGTGGTCAATGGCGTGCCTGAATTGCGCATGCGGGTGGGCTGCGGCTCGGCCACCATCGGCATCTTCGCGCAGCAGTTTGTGGGCCTGGCCGACGAGGTGGTGGTGGTGGACGACCACATCACCGGCGTGCTGACCGAGCACCAGGCCGGGCGCTGCCTGGGCTTGCGGCCGTCGGGCCTGCAGATCCGGGGCCGCAAGAGCACGCCGGGGCGCTATTTTCAGGTGGCCAACCCGGGCACCGGTTGGGGTGGCACCGATTTGAGCGATCCGCTGGCCATCATCGAGGGCTGGGATGCGGCCGACGCCTGGCCTGGCCAGCGGGTGTTGATGGTCAGCACCACCGGTGAACATGCGGCCTGGTTTGTGCTGGACGAGGCCTTGCTGCCGCAACTCGCCACCATGCCGGCGGCGGTGCAGCAGATCGTTGAGCGCATCGGCGAAAACTGCGAGCCGTCCTTGTGCACCGTGTTGTTTGTCGGTGGCGCCGGTGGCAGCTTGCGCGCCGGCGTGACCGAGAACCCGGTGCGGTTGACCCGCGCGATCAAGCAAAGCCTGGTCAATGTCACTTGCGGCGGCGCGCCGGCCTATGTGTGGCCGGGCGGTGGCATCACGGTGATGGTGGATGTGATGCGCATGCCGGCCAACAGCTTTGGCACCGTGCCCACACCGGCCATCGTGGCACCGATCGAGTTTGTTTTGCGGCTGGACGATTACCAGGCCTTGGGCGGCCACATGGCGTATGTGCGGCCGCTGGCCCAGGTGCTGGCCACGGGGGCCTGGCATCAGGACGGTGCGCCGCTGGCAAGGCGTTTCATCGCTGCCGCGCCGGGCAATGCCTGGCCGCTGGGCCAGAAGCCCATGCTGGGCTGATGCGCATACAGGCAGCGCCCGCTGATGAGCACCGCGCAACAGGCCTTGCTGCCCGGCGGCCGCTGGCATTTTCAGCATGGGCCGATCGATATCGTGATCAGCGCCGAGGGTGATGCGTTGGCGCTGGTGGCTGCCCACGCAGCGGCCTGGGCCCGCTTCCAGACCGTGCTGGATGAATTGGTGGCCGAGTTGCCGCTGCTGCGCCAGCCGGTGGGCGCCCACTGCCCGCTGCATGGCGCCATCGCCCGCCGCATGTGGGCTGCCTGCGCACCGCTGGTGGACGAGGCCCAGGGCTACCTGACGCCGATGGCGGCGGTGGCCGGTGCGGTGGCGCAAACGCTGATCCCGTGTTACCAGCGCCCCGGCATCCAGCGGGCCTGGGTCAACAACGGCGGCGACATTGCGCTGCACTTGGCACCCGGCACGCAAGCAAACGTCGGCCTGTACGCCGATCTGTCGCGCTTTGATGGCGCAGCGCTGGCACGCACTGCCGCAGGGCAATTGCGCACCGATGCAGGATTTGTCGTGCACGCCGACGATCCGGTGCGCGGTGTGGCCACCAGCGGTTGGCGGGGCCGCAGCCACTCGCGCGGCATCGCCGACAGCGTGACGGTATTGGCCAGCACCGCCGCGATGGCCGATGCCGCTGCCACCGTGATCGCCAATGCGGTGAATGTGGACAGTGCCGCCATCGTGCGCCGTCCGGCCAACGCGTTGCGCGATGACAGCGACCTGGGCGATATCCTGGTCACCGTGGCCGTGCCGCCGCTGCCCGCAGCGCAGGTGCAAGCCGCTTTGCAGGCCGGGTTGGCGGTGGCGCAGCGTTTGCATGCGCGAGGCCTGGTGCATGCGGCGTTGCTGGTCTGCCAGGGCTCATTGGCCACGCTGGTGGCAGCCCCGGCGCTGGCGTTGGTTCAATAGTTGCTGCAGCCATTTGAAGAGCAAACCACCATGAACCTGATCGACATCCGCCGCGTCTTTACCCAGGTCGAAGACATCCACCACGAAGGCGGCCCACGCGCCACCGTGCCGCTGCGCCGGGGCGCGATTGCAGCGGTATTGACCAACCCCTACGCCGGCCGCTACGAGCCCGACATCCTGCCGATGATGGAAGCGCTGAACCCCGTGGGGCTGGACCTGGCGCGCCGCCTGCTGGCTGCGCTGGACGTGGGCGTCGAGCGCATCCAGGGCTACGGCAAGGGCGCGATCATCGGCGCCGCTGGCGAGCTGGAACACGGCGCGCTGTGGCATGTGCCGGGCGGTTATGCGATGCGTGAACTGCTGGGTTGGAAGGGCGATGCGGCCGCCTATGCCAAGGGTATATCGAGCGGTGGCCAAAGTGGCAACGCGCTGGCCATCGTGCCCAGCACCAAGAAGGTGGGCGGCCCCGGCGCTACGCTGGACGTGCCGCTGACCCACATCAACGCCAGCTATGTGCGCAGCCACTTTGATGCGATGGAAGTGCGGGTGCCCGGCGCCCCCCGTCCCGACGAGATCGTGCTGATCCTGGCGATGAGCACCGGCGCCCGGGTGCACGCCCGGGTGGGCGGATTGGCGGCCGACGCCATCGCCAAGTGGGACGGCCAGCGGTGAGGCCGGACGGTGAACAGGACCTGCGTCCTGTTCACCGCCTGCCGAACGATCTGCCCGCATGCTTGCGGGCAAACTCTTGAATGGAGCACGCCGCAATGACCCCAGAAATTCCGCCCTACGTCCGCAAACTGGTGGTGCAAGTGGACGAGGTCCACCGCGAGATGGGCCGCAGCATCAAGCCGCCGACCCGCCGCGCCTTGGCAATGGCAGTGATCCGCAACCCATACGCCGGTGCGTATGCCGAGAACCTGGACGACTTGATCGGCATTGGCGAGACGCTGGGCGGCCTGCTGGGCGAGCGCTGTGTGCAAGCGCTCGGCATGCTACCCGGCCAGGCCCAAAGCTATGGCAAGGCCGCGATCGTTGGCGAGGCGGGCGAGTTGGAGCATGCCGCTGCCCTGCTGCACCCAAAGATGGGCGCACCGGTGCGCAGTGCGCTCGGCAAAGGGCCGGCACTGATTCCTTCGGCCAAAAAGCGCGGTGGTCCCGGAACACCGATCGACATTCCGCTCGGCCACAAGGATGCGGCTTTCGTGCGGAGCCATTTTGACGCGATCG
>JANOBL010000107.1:0-9724 GCA_031411635.1 Betaproteobacteria bacterium | reverse complement strand
GTGCAGGGCGACAAGGTGGCGGTGGATGCGCTGCTGACGCATCCCGATGTCAAGGCCGTCAGCTTTGTCGGCTCCACGCCGATCGCGCGCTACATCTACGAGACCGGCGCCCACCACGGTAAACGTGTTCAGGCACTGGGTGGTGCCAAAAACCACCTGGTGGTGATGCCCGACGCCGATGTGGAGCAAGCGGTGGACGCGCTGATGGGCGCGGCTTATGGCTCGGCCGGCGAGCGCTGCATGGCGATCAGCGTGGCGGTGCTGGTGGGCGACGTGGCCGACCAGATCGTGCCCAAGGTGGCCGAGCGTGCCCGTGCGCTGAAGGTGATGAACCCGATGGACCTGGCCGCCGAGATGGGGCCCATCGTCACGCAACAGGCCAAAGACCGCATCGAGGGCTACATCGACATCGGGGTTGAAGAAGGCGCCAGCCTGGTGGTGGACGGCCGGGGCTTGACCGTGCCGGGGCTGGAGGGCGGTTTCTTCACCGGCGGCACGCTGTTTGACCACGTCACCACCGCGATGCGCATCTACCGCGAGGAGATCTTCGGCCCGGTGCTGGTCTGTGTGCGGGTGCCAGATTTCGCCAGCGCCCTGCAACTGGTCAACGACCATGAATACGGCAACGGCGTGTCGATCTACACCGGTGACGGTGGCATCGCACGCGAGTTTTCACGCCGGGTGCAGGTGGGCATGGTGGGCATCAACGTGCCGATCCCGGTGCCGATGGCCTGGCATGGTTTTGGCGGCTGGAAGCGCAGCCTGTTTGGCGACATGCATGCTTACGGCGAAGAAGGCGTGCGCTTTTACACCAAGCAGAAAAGCGTGATGCAGCGCTGGCCGGAGAGCATCGCCAAGGGTGCCGAGTTCGGCTTCCCAACTTCCAAATGACGCGGCCCGGCCGGCCCGGTCACAAAGCCTGCACCCGCCCGCTGGCGGCCGAGGCAAACAGTGCCTCGATGATGCGCAGGTTCATCATCGCATCGTCCAGCCCGGTGGCATCGGGCTGCTCGTGGCGCACCGCGCGCGAAAACGCCTGGGCCTGCAGCTTGTACTGGTCGGCCGCCGGCAGCGTGGTCCAGCGCTGGCTGCTGCCGTCCAGCGCACCCTCGGTGTCCAGCGCGTAGCGGCAGGGCGCGTCCAGCGGGGCGTTGAACGGGATCTCGATCTCGATGCGGCCGCGGGTGCCCAGCAGGTGGATGCGCTGGTGGCGCAGCGCCTGGGTGCAGACGCTGAACACCATCTGCCGGCCGGCGCCAAAATCCAGCCAGCCGCTGCTGCTGCGGTCGGTCCTGAACACCGGATCCAGGTCTACCGTGGCACTGACACGCAGCGGCTCGGCCTCGAAAAACCAGCGCCCGGCCACCACCGCGTAACAGCCGATGTCGTACAGCGCACCCCCGCCGATGTCGGCCAGGTTGCGGATGTTGGCCGGGTCGTCGTTGAAATAGCTGAACGGCACCTGCATGCAGCGCAGCTCGCCGATCGCACCCTGGCGCACCAGCGCCCGGGTGGCCGCCCACTGCGGGTGATGCCGCACCATGAACGCCTCGCGCACATGCAGCTTGGCCGCATACGGCCGCAGCGGCGCCAGATCGGCCGCCTGCAGCGCCATCGGCTTCTCGCACAACACATGCTTGCCGGCCTGCAGCGCGGCCAGCGTCAGCGGCACATGCAGGTGGTTGGGCAGCGGGTTGTAGACCACCTCCACCGCCGGATCGGCCAGCAGCGCCGCGTAACTGCCATGGGCGTGCGGGATGCCCAGCGCGCTGGCCACCGCGCTGGCCTTGGCGGCATCACGCGAGGCGATGGCCACCAGCTCGATGTCCGGGCATTTGCGCAGCGCCGGGATCACTTTTTCGGTGGCGATCAAGGCGGTGGACAGGATGCCCCAGCGTACCGGTGCCATGGTGTTTCTCCTTGGCCCGGGCCGGGCCGTCAAGCCGGATTCTGCCGCCGCGCCGGCCACGTGGCACAGTCGGACGCCAGCTCCAGCGACACACCACGGACCCACCATGGACGCAGCGATCCACCCCTTCCGCATCGCCATCACCGAGGCAGTGCTGGCCGATCTGCAAGCCCGGCTGCACAACACCCGCTGGCCCGAGGCCGAGACGGTGGCCGATTGGCAACAGGGTGTGCCGCTGGCCTGGCTGCAAGACCTTTGCCGCTATTGGGCCGATGGTTACGACTGGCGCACGCGCGAGGCGCTGCTGAACCGCTGGCCACAGTTCACGACCACGCTGGACGGGCTGGACATCCATTTTTTGCAGGTTCGCTCGCCGCATGACCATGCGCTGCCGCTGCTGATCACCCATGGCTGGCCGGGCTCGGTCGTCGAGTTTCAACAAGTCATCGCACCGCTCACCGACCCCACCGCGTTTGGCGGCGACGCCGCCGACGCCTTTCATCTGGTGTGCCCGTCGCTGCCGGGTTTTGCGTTTTCCGGCAAACCCAGCAGCACCGGCTGGGGCGTGGACCGCATCGCACGGGCCTGGGCCACGCTGATGCAGCGGCTGGGCCATGCACGGTATGGCGCCCAGGGCGGTGATTGGGGCTCGGCGGTGACCACCGCGCTCGGCGCGCTGGACCCGGCGCATTGCGCCGGCATCCACCTGACCTTGGCGATGGGCAGCAAACCGACGCCCACCTATACCGATAACGGCAGCCCCAGCGCCGAGGAAAAACGCGCGCTGCAAGGGCTGAAGCACTACCAGGACTGGGATTCGGGCTATTCGAAACAGCAAGCCACCCGGCCGCAGACCCTGGGTTATGGCCTGAGCGATTCACCGGCCGGTCAGGCGGCGTGGATTCTGGAGAAGTTCTGGGCCTGGACCGACCATGGCGGCGACCCGCTGGCGCTGCTGGGCCGCGACGCGCTGATCGACAACCTGATGCTGTACTGGGCCACCCACAGCGCCACCTCGTCGGCCCGGCTGTACTGGGAGAGCTTTGGTGCCGGGCGCCGCAATCCGCGCAAGGTGGCCGTCCCTACCGGCGTGGCGGTGTTTCCAAAAGAGATCATCACCCCGGTTCGGCGCTGGATGGAAGCCGACTTTTCCAACATCTGCCACTGGACCGAGATGCCACGCGGGGGCCACTTTGCGGCGTTTGAACAACCCGCGCTGTTTGTCGAGGATGTGCGGGCGTTTTTCCGCCGCCTGCGCTGAACCCCCTTGACCCACCCCTTCACCGAAAGAAGCCGATGGATTTGATGTTGCAAGGCAAACGCGCCCTCGTCACCGGCGGCAGCCGCGGCATCGGCAAGGCCATCGCCCGCGCGCTGGCGGCCGAGGGCGTGGATGTGGCGCTGCTGGCGCGCAACCCCGAAACGCTGGCCGGCGCCGCCGCCGAGCTGGTGGCCGAGAGCGGGCGCCGGGTGGTAGGTGTGTGCGCCAGCACCACCGACGAGGCGCAAGTGCACGCGGCGGTGGCCAGCGCGGTGCAGTTGCTGGGTGGGCCTGTCGATATCCTGGTCAACGCCGCCGCCGAGCCGGCCGGTTTTGCCGCGCCGCCCACGGTGGACCAGATCGGCGCGGACTTTTTCCACGCCGAGATGGACACCAAGGTGATGGGCTATCTGCGCTGTGCGCAGGCGGTGATCCCCGGCATGCGCGCCCAGGGCTGGGGCCGCATCGTCAACATCAGCGGCCTGGCGGCGCGCCAGACCGGCAATGCCATGGGCAGCATGCGCAATGTGGCGGTAGCCGCACTGAGCAAGAACATGGCCGACGAGCTGGGGCCGGCCGGCATCAATGTCAGCGTGGTGCACCCGGGCCTGACCCGCACCGAGCGCACCGCGCCACTGCAGCAGGCCCGCGCCGCCGCTTCAGGCCAGACGGTGCAGCAGGTGGCGGCGGCGATGGCCGACGGCAACTCGATCAAGCACCTGGTCGATGCCAGCGAGGTGGCCGATGTGGTGGTTTTTTTGTGCTCGCCCCGCTCGCGGGCAATCAACGGCGATGCGATCGCGGTGGGCGGCGGCGCGCCGCGTGGCATCCACTACTGATCACTGGCTGGGTGATCACCGGCACGTAAAACTCTCGGCGCTGTTGGTATCCCCCCCGGTGTAGCGCGCCAGCTTGGGCCAGGGGCAGAGCGGCCGCTGCAGGCTGGCCGGCAAGGCGCCGGTGCCGCGTGCCAGCACCTTGTCGGGCGCCTCGCCTTGCTCCACCCAGTTGACCAGCGCGCTCAGGCCATCAAAACCATCGGTGGCCGGGCCACCGGCGCAATGGCCCATGCCGGGGATCAAAAAGTTGCGCGCAAACTGGCCGGTGGCCGCCTCGCCATGGGTTTGCTGCAGCCGGCGCAGGTAGTCCACCGATTCCCAGGCCGAGAAGATCGGATCGGCCACGCCGTGGAAAAACATCAGCTTGCCGCCGCGCTGGCGAAAACCCGTGAGCTGCACATCGTCGGCGGTGTCGTAGACCTGGTGAAACGCTTGCATGCGTGCCGGGTCGCGCTCAAAGTTGAAGTTCAGCGTGCTCAAGGCCGGGTCGGGTGGGGTGACAAATTCATGCCCCAATGCACCAGCCATCAAGGTGATGTGGCGGGCGTTGGACGGCCCCTGCTGCGCGGTGCCCAGGGTCCAGGCGCGCCAGCCGGCATCGGCGATGCCCGGATCCCAGGGCCAGCCAAAGTACAGCGCGCCGCGGCTGTTGCGGGGGCCGGCCATCACTTCAGCCAATGCGTTGGCCTGCGCGGCGCTCAGGCAGCCGGCATCGGCGGGGGTGGTGGTGGCCGGGCATTGCAGCGCGGCCGGCGCGATGCGGCAGGACGTCGGGTCTTGCACCAGGCCATCGGCCAGGCCGTCGTCGGCGTCGCAGCGGCGCACCACCTCGCGCGCCACCCGCTGCAATTGCGCATCGCTGAAGGCCTGGGCCAGCACCGGTTGGCCATCGGCGCCGATGGGTGCAACCGCACCGAACTTCTGCACCGTCCAGGCCGCAGCGATGGTGGCGCCCTCGCTGACCCGCATTGCTGGCGCCACCGCGATCACGCCGTCAAAGTAGCTCGGAAACCGCTGCGTGAACATCATGCCCTGGCGCCCACCGCCCGAGCAGCCGACAAAGTAGCTGCGATCCGCCGGCCGGCCGTAGTACGCCGTCAACAAGGCCTTGGCGGTGCTGGCAGTGCGGTCGTGTGCGCGGTAGGCGTGCTCGATGCGGGCCTGTGGGTCCAGCCCAAAACCCGGCGCCGGGCTTTGGTGGCCGGCGTCGGTGGATACCACCGCAAAACCGCGCAGCAAGGCGTTGTCGGCATGGCCCAGCGCGCCGGTATTGCGGCCGATGGCGGGGTTCAGGATGCCGTCGTTGCCGCCACCGCCCTGGTAGAAAAACCGGCCGGCAAAAGCGCTGGGCAGGCGCAGCTCAAAACCGGTGTGGTACGGCAGGCCATCGGCGCCGGTGCGCTCATCAATGCGGCCACGCAGCAGGCAGTGCTCGGGCAGGGGCTCGCCCACCTCCGTGCCATTGGGCAGCTTGGCGCGCTGGCTGCCGGCCGCCACCAGGCTGGCCTCGGTGATGCGCACGCCGGGCAGGGCTTGCTGCTGCGCGGCGCCGCAGGCGGCCGTGGCGGCGCTGCTGGTCAAGCTGGTGGGGCGGACTGTGACCGGTGGGTTGCTGGCTGTCATCGGGCTGCAGCCGGCCAAGGTGGTGGCCAGCACGATCAGGCTGGCCGACAGCGGTTTGCCGGGCATCGCGGCGGTGGGGTGGGGCATACCGGGCATCTCCTGCGGGCGGTGCAATGTCGGGTTGGGGGGGTGGGGCGCTGCCCTGCTCCGGGCTAACCCTTGATACAGGCCCCAGGCCGGCTTGGCTGCGGCATGATGCGCGGCGGCTGGAACCGGGTCCATAGTGGCTTGTCCCGGGCTTGCGGCCCCCCTCTCAAACCAAAACACCTGGAGACACGCTTGATGCGCCAACGCCCCCTTTTGCTGCCGCTGGGCCTGATCACCGGCGCCGCGCTGCTGGCCCTGCTGCCCGGCTGCGCCAACCGATCCGCACCTGCGGGTGTGGCCTGTGGTGATCTGGCAGCGGCGGTGGCCGGCCTGCCCGGCCTGCGCATCGGCCAGACCAGCACCGTGGCGGCCGACGACAAAGGCCACCCGGCACATTGCCTGGTGGCCGGGCAGCTCAATGAGCGCAGCGGCATCGATGGCAAGCGCTACGCCATCGGCTTTGAGATGCGCTTGCCGCAAGGCTGGAACCAGCGTTTTCTGCACCAGGTGAATGGTGGCAACGATGGTGTTGTCAAACCCGCCTGGGGTGATTTGGGGGTGATGACCCAGGATGCACTGGCACGTGGTTTTGCGGTGATCAGCAGCGATTCGGGCCACAACGGCGACGACCCGGCCAACGCCGCCGCCGGGCTGGCGCGTGGCAACCTGTTTGGGCTGGACCCGCAGGCCCGGCGTGATTACGGCTACGCCGCCAACGGCGCGCTGTGGCCGGTGGCGCAAGCCTTGATCGAGCGCCACTACGGCCAGAAGCCGCAGCGCAACTACATGGCCGGCTGCTCCAACGGTGGCCGCCATGCGATGGTGGCGGCCAGCCGCTACCCCGATCGCTACGACGGCATCCTGGCCGGTGCACCCGGCTTCAACCTGCCCAAGGCCGCGGTGCAGCATGCCTGGGACATCCAGAGCTGGAAGCTGGTGGATGCCGACATCCGCAAGGCCTTCAGCCCGGCCGACATGAAGCTGGTGGCCGACCGGGTGGTGGCGCGCTGCGACGCACTTGATTTGCTGGTGGACGGCATCGTGGGCGACATCAAGCGCTGCCAGAGCAGCTTCAAGCTGGCCGAGCTGCAGTGCAGCGGCGCCAAGACCGACGCCTGCCTGAGCGCAGCGCAGATCAAGGCGCTGGCGCAATCCTTTGCCGGCCCACGCAACAGCCGCGGTGAAGCGCTGTACAGCGATTGGAGCTTTGACGGTGGCATCGGCGCCGGTGGCTGGCGCACCTGGAAGCTGGAATCCAGCATCCCGCCCTGGGACCGCAACCCGATCATCGCGACGATGGGCGCGGGCTCGCTGTCGTACATCTTCAGCACGCCGCCGTCCAGGCCTGCCGGCTCGCCGGCTGCGCTGGTGGATTACCTGGCGCGCTTTGATTTTGACCGCGACGCACCGCGCATCTACGCCACCGACGAGGTGTTCAAGGAATCGGCGATGGCGGTGATGAGCCCACCCGATGCCACCAATCCGACCTTGGCCGGTTTTGCCAAACGCGGCGGCAAGATGATCATCTACCACGGCAGCAGCGATCCGGTGTTTTCGGTCAACGACACCTTGGCCTGGGCCGAGCGACTGCAGCACAACCTGGGGCCACAGGGCGCCGGCGCGGTGGCGCGGGTGTTTCCGGTGCCCAGCATGGGCCATTGCCAGGGCGGGCCGGCAACCGACCAGTTTGATGCGCTGGGCGCGCTGGTGGCCTGGGTGGAAGACGGCAAGGCACCGGACCGCATCGACGCCACAGTGAGCCCGGCCAACAAGGAGTTGCCCACCGGCTGGACAGCGCAGCGCAGCCGCCCGTTGTGCCCGTGGCCGCAGGTGGCGCGTTATGCCGGCGGGCCGCCCGAGGCGGCGGCAAGCTTCCGCTGCGCCACGCCTTGAAACCCATCCCGGAGGCCGACGATGCACACCCCGCTGCCACCCCCACCCGTGCTGCTGCCGATGACCCAGGTGTTGTGCCAGGTTGGCGCCGTGGTCAGCCTGGGCCCGGGCCCGCACGGTGAGCGCCGCTACGTGCCGCTGGGCGGTGGCACGGTGCGGGGGCCGGAGCTGAACGGCACGCTGGTGGAAGGCGGCGTGGACTGGCAGATCAACCGCGTGGACGGCGCGCTGGACATCGCCGCGCACTATGTGATCCGGGCCGACGACGGTGCGCTGATCGAGGTGCGCAGCGAGGGCCTGCGCCACGGCCCACCGGTGGTGATGGAGCGGCTGGCGCGTGGTGAGGCGGTGGCGCCGGGCGAGTACTACTTTCGCACCGTGGTGCGTTTCACCACCGGGGCGCCGCAGTGGCAGCATCTGAACAAGCTGCTGGCGATTGCGGTGGGCCAGCGCGAGGCGGCGCTGGTCAAGCTGGATTTTTACCGGCTCAGTTGAAGGCCAGGCTCACTGCAGCAGCATGCCAGCCGGCGCTGGGCCGGCCACCGCGCTGAGCGCTTTTTCAACCTCGGCCAGCAGGGTTTCTTCGGGATAAGGCTTGCCCAGCAGCACGTTGACACCGGCGGCGGCGGCGCCGGCGCGGTGCTTGTCGTTGGACGAGGTGATCATGATCACCGGCACCGTGGCCCAGCCTGGCTGGTTGCGCATGCGGTCGGTCAGACCAAAGCCGTCCAGGCCCGGCATCTCCACATCGGTGATCACCAAGTCGGGCCGCTGCGCTTCCAGGCATTGCAGCGCGGTCAGGCCATCGTCGGCAAGCTGCACCCGGTAATGGTGTTTTTCCAGCAGCCGGCTGGTTTTGATGCGCACCACCTTGGAGTCGTCCACCACCAGCACCAAGGCCGGGCCGGCAGGGCGCGGTGGTGGCTGTGGGCTGACCTGCGGCGGGATCGGCAGTGCGGTGGCAGGTGTTGGTCGTGGCGCGGGGTGTTGGGCAGTTTGTGGGATGGGCCGTGGGGCGGCTTGCAATGTTGCGGTTGGCGCGGCTGCGACCGGCGGCGGCGCCATCGGCCGGGCGGCCTGGGAGGCCTGCGGGTGGCCGGACCGCGAGGCGTCAAAGCGCGCTGCCGGCGTGGGGTCGGCTGCAGTCCGGCGCTGCGCCGCTTGCTGGGCCTCGGCCGTGCGCTCACGCTGTGCGGCCAGCCGGGCGCGGTTGGCGTCAACCGCAGCCTGTGCATCGGCGGTGTTGGGCCGGGACATCACCGGCGGCGGCACCGCCGGCCGGGTGACGCTGGCCGGTGGCCGGGGCGGGGGCAGCACGGTAGCCGGCGGTGGCGCTTGCCGGCGTGCCGATCTGCGCGCCAGCACCACCCCCACCACCACCAGCAACAAGACCACGGGCAGGGCCCACAGCAGATTCACAGTCATCGATGCCACCCTTTCGTCCGCTAGCTTAGCTGGCCGCAGCATTGCCAGGTGTGACGATTTGCCCACGGTCAGCGCCGACTGGGCAGGGCGCTGCGCCGTCACCGGCGTGATAGAACCTGCGCCGCACCCGCCCCACACTGCCGCAGCATGAACCCACCCACCCCCATCCTGTTGTTGACCGACCCAGCCTTGGCCGCGCCGCTGGTGGCCGCTGTGCAGCAGCAAGCGCCGGAACTGACGCTGCTGCCGTACAGCCGCAGCCTGGACGATCACACTTTGGCCGGCATCGAGGTGGTGCTGGGCTGGCGCTTTCCGCCCGGCGTGGCAGCGCGTTTGACAGCGCTGCGCTGGGTTTGTGCGATGGCCGCCGGGGTGGACAAACTGCTGGTACCCGAGTTGGCGGCCATGGTGCAGGTGTCGCGCGTGGTGGACCCGGACCAGGCCTTGGGCATTGCGCAGTACGTGGCGCTGATGGCCTTGCGCCAGGCCCGGGGCCACCCGGGATCGGGCCGCCGCCATCGGCTGGCGCAGCCACTGCCGCTGCTGCTGTTGCGCCTGGTAGCCCGGCAGGCCCCGGGCCTGGCGCAAGGCCATCAGCGCCACGTACTGCGCAATGCCCAAGGCCTGGTCCGGGTCCACCACGCGCGACACCTGCACCATGGCCGCCAACTCGGGTACCAGCAGTTT
>JANOBL010000106.1:0-7579 GCA_031411635.1 Betaproteobacteria bacterium | reverse complement strand
GTGTTTTCCAAGGTGTGGGAGATGTGTTGCCTCGCCGGGTTCCTGGCTGGGCGCGAAGCGGCGCGGGTGATGGTGCCGCGCGGCCGGGGCACGATGCTGTTCACCGGGGCAACCGCAAGCCTACGCGGCGGTGCAGGCTATTCGGCATTTGCCGCCGGCAAGGCCGGGCTGCGCGCAGTGGCGCAAAGCTGTGCGCGCGAACTTGGGCCGCTCGGCATCCACGTCGCCCATGTAGTGATTGACGGCGCGATCGACACCGATTTCATCCGCACGAACTTTCCGGACCGCTACGCGATGAAAAACCAGGGTGGCATCGTGAACCCGGACCACATTGCCAACGCCTACTGGTATCTGCACGGCCAACCGCGTGACGCCTGGACCCACGAGCTGGAGCTGCGGCCTTGGGCCGAGACCTGGTGATCGGCGTTCTGCAGACAACCAAACCATTCGGGCGTTGACCCACGCCCTCCAACCCCAAGAGGTGCGCCATGAGTTCCGTCTGCGTCAAGTTCCTGTTCGACTTTGGCAGCCCCAACGCCTACCTGTGCCACAAAGTGATACCGGCCATCAAGGCCAGAACCGGCGCATCGTTTGATCACGTTCCGATCCTGCTGGGCGGCCTGTTCAAGCTCAGCAACAACCGGTCACCGGTCGAGGCGTTTGCCGGCATTCCCAACAAGCTGGCTTACGACCGGCTGGAAATGCGCCGCTTCATCACCAAGCACGGCTTGACGCGCTTTCAAAACAACCCGCATTTCCCGGTCAACACGCTGAAGATCATGCGTGGTGCCGTCGCGGCGATGGAGCTGGGCTGCGCCGCCCGCTACGTCGATGCGATGTTTGATGCGATGTGGGAACAGGGGCTGAACATGGACGACCCGGGCCAGATCCAATCGGTGCTGCAGGCGGCCAAGCTCGATGCCGCAGCGCTGCTGGAAAAGTCACAAGACCCTGCCATCAAGGCCGGCTTGCTGGCCAATACGCAGCAAGCCTACGACAGCGGTGCGTTTGGATCGCCAAGCTTTCTGGTCGGCAACGAGATCTTCTTTGGCAAGGACCGCTTGCGCGAGGTTGAAGAAGAGATTGTTCGGGCTTCGTCAAAGCCCACGGCATAGCGGCGCCTGGCTGAAGGGCCGGCTTCAGTTCGACTGCTTGATCAAGCGCCCCGACGCCGACTGGATAGGCCGCGCGTTCATCGGGTACAGCCGCGAAAACACATTGATCTGGTCGGTGGCAATCGGCACCGGTTGCTGCATCACCAGCCACAGCACGCCCTCGCTGCACGGCGGCGTGGTGAGTGAGCCCATGTAGGTGAAGTAGCGCCGGTCGGCCGGCAGCAAATGGTTCATGTCCAGCGCCGATTTGGCCGCCACCTCGTCGCCTTTTTCCAGCGGCAGGTTGTTCCAGATCGTCTGCACCAGCGGGTGCTGGCTGCCCCGGTCCAGCAGCACCGCCACCACCGCCAGCTTGCCTTCAGCGCTTTTGTGCACCAGGTGCGCCACCATGTCGAACTGGCGGCCGTCGATGCGCTCTTCAGACGGGCGGTGAAAGTGGAACTGCAGCAGATCAAAGCGCTGGCCCTGGATTTCAATCGAGTTGCCGCCACCCACGTTGACCTGGATCGTGTGGCCGTTGTCCACCACCCGAAAGCCCGATGGCCGGTAATCAAACTGGATCGGCTCCAGGTCCACCCGCACACCGCTGCGGATGTCGATCGGGCTTTGCCGGCTGCCGCTGCTGCAGGCCGAGAACTCGGGTTTCATCATGCCCCACTGCTCGGGGCCACCGGCGCCGGCGTAGCTCCAGTGCGCGGCTTGGGCATTGGCCATGTGGCCGGCGGCGGCCTTGTCGGCACGCAGCTTGACCACTTTGGCGGTGGTGGGGCCATGGCCGGCCGCCTTGGGCTCAGCCTGCGCGGCGTCGCCCGATTTGGACACCACCCGCACCACATAGGGTGACGGCGCCTCGGGCACTTTGGCCGCGCCCAGCTTGCTGGCCAGTTTTTCGCGCAGCGTGTTCATCGGATCGGCGCCTGGCACGGCAGGCTTGGCCGGTGCGGCGGCGGCTGGGGCCGCAGCCGCTTTATCGACAGGTTTATCGGCATGCCTGGCGGCGGGCTTGGCCGGCTCGGCATGGGGATCGCTGGCATGGGCCGCCGGCAAGGCCCCCAGCAGCGCTGTCGCCACCGTGGTTGCCAGAGCCCAGGGGGCGGCAAATCTAAACGCGGTGCGGGGTGCGGAAGCTGGCATGGCAGTGGGCTCGCGGCAGTGTTGCGGGCCCACAAAGGTGGCGGGCCTGTACTCCAGCGGTATCGGCAACGCTGCCAAAACCTTGAGCCTTACCACCCGCGCCGGGTTCAGGCCGGCAGCCGCCGCAGCACCACCCAGGCCAACAAGCCCACCAGCATCAAGCCCAGCGAGGTAACCGCCAGCGCCACGGTGGAATGCATCACCAGCGGCGCCAGCACGCCCGCCACCACACCGTTGGCCGCGCTGCCCACGCAGGCCTGCAAGGACGAGGCCAAACCACGCCGCTCGGGTGCCAGATCCAGCACCATCAAGGTGATCACCGGCACCATCAGCGCCCAGCCAAAGGCAAACACGCCCACCGGCAGCAGCGCCCAGGCCACATGCATAGAAACACCGGGCTTGAACAGCAGGTTGAGCGCCAGGTTCAGCAGCGACACCGCCAGCATGATCAAAAAGCCGATCCGGATCTGGCGCTGCGGGTGGATGCGCCCGGCCAGCCGGCCGCTGGCAAACGCACCGCCCATGATGCCGGCGATGCTGAGGCCAAAGAACCAGAAAAACTGCGTCGGCCCCAAGCCCAGCAGCGTGCCCAGCCATTCCGGTGCCGACAGCACGTAGATGAATACGCCGTTGAACGGCACGCCGCTGGCCACCACCAGCAGCACAAAACGCGGGTTGCGCAGCAGATCGGCATAAGCCTGCATCAGCGGCCTGGGCGCAAACGACTGGCGGGCGCTGGCATGCAGCGTCTCGGGCAAAAACCGCGCGTTGATGGCCAGCAGCAACAGGCCCAAACCCACCAGCAGCCAGAAGATCGAATGCCAGCCCAGGTGCACAAACATGAAGCCACCCAGCACTGGCGCCAAGGCCGGCGCCACGCCAAAAAACACCGTCACCTGCGACATCAGGCGCTGCGCCTCCTCGGGCGGGCACATGTCGCGGATGATGGCGCGCGAAATCACCACCCCGGCGCCGGCCGACATGCCTTGCAGCGCGCGGAAGAACACCAGGTGGGCGATGGTCTGGCTGAGCGCGCAGCCCAGCGAGGCCAATGTGAACATCGCCAGCCCGATCAGCACCACCGGCCGGCGGCCAAAGCTGTCCGACAGCGCGCCGTGAAACAAATTCATCAGCGCAAAGCCGAACAGATAGGCCGACAGCGTCTGCTGCATCTGCGCTGGCGTGGCGCCCAGCGATTGGGCGATGCCCGAAAACGCCGGCAAGTAGGTGTCGATCGAAAACGGGCCCAAGGTGCCCAGGCAGGCCAGCAGCATGGCCAGCGCCCAGCGCGGGTGGCGCCAGAGTTGTTGTGCGTCGGGGTTCATCAAGCCTTGTGGGTTAAAAAAACAGCGGGCCTGGTAACAGGCCCGCCGATCAAAAAAAAGTGTGAAGCTAGCCGATAGGCCGGATTCTGTGCAGTGGCAGCCTCCCTTGCGGGACGAAGCCACCGTGACCGCCATTCCTCTGGGCCGGGAGTCACCCCGCCGGCTCGATGCCACCTACCCGCACACTCGCTCCGGGCCGGAGTTCTGTTGAGCGCGGACGCTGCCGCGCCGCTCGACGTGTGCCTATTCGGTGTTGCTGCGCGTAGAGATTGCCCGTTGCACCCGAACTGAATCGGCTCGTCTCTGTTGCTCTGATCCTCACCTCACGGTGGACAGCCGTTAGCTGCTACGCCGCCCTGTGCAGTCCGGACCTTCCTCCAGGGCCACCTTTCGGTGCTTGCCCCAGCGGCGGTCTGGCTTGCTTCACCATGCGATTATCGCGGCTTGTGCTTTGGCCCTGTTTTTACCTACCCACGCCAGGAGACCGCACCATGAAAGCCGACAACATCCTCGCCACGATTGGCAACACCCCGCACATCCGCATGCAGCGCCTGTTTGGCGGCGCCAGCGTGTGGATCAAGAGTGAACGCGCCAACCCGGGTGGCTCGATCAAGGACCGCATCGCGCTGTCGATGGTCGAGGACGCCGAGCGCAGCGGTGCGCTCAAGCCCGGCGGCACCATCATCGAGCCCACCTCCGGCAACACTGGCATCGGGCTGGCGATGGTGGCTGCGGTCAAGGGCTACAAGCTGGTGCTGGTGATGCCCGACAGCATGAGCATCGAGCGGCGCCGGCTGATGCTGGCCTACGGCGCCAGCTTTGACCTGACACCACGCGAAAAAGGCATGAAGGGCTCGATCGCCCGGGCGATGGAACTGGTGGCCGCCACACCCGGGGCGTGGATGCCGCAGCAGTTCGAGAACCCGGCCAACATCGCGGTGCATGTGCGCACTACCGCCGAGGAGATCGCGGCTGATTTTCCCGAAGGCCTGGACGCACTGATCACTGGCGTGGGCACCGGCGGCCATTTGACCGGCTGCGCCCAGGTGCTGAAAGCCCGCTGGCCGGGGCTGAAAGTGTTTGCGGTAGAGCCCAGCGCATCGCCGGTGATCAGCGGCGGTGCACCCAGCCCACACCCGATCCAGGGCATCGGCGCCGGCTTCATCCCGGCCAACCTGCACACCGCCTTGCTGGATGGCGTGATCCAGGTGGAGGCCGAGGCCGCGCGCGAGATGGCGCGCCGCGCGGCGCGCGAAGAAGGCATGCTGGTGGGCATCTCCAGCGGCGCCACCTTGGCGGCGATTGCGCAGAAGCTGCCCGAGCTGGGCGCTGGCGCCCGTGTGCTGGGCTTCAACTACGACACCGGCGAGCGCTATTTGTCGATCGAGGGGTTCTTGCCGTCTTGAATCTCGCCGGCTTGAGCTGTCAGCGGCGCGGCAGGCGGAACACCGCCACGTCGTTGTAAAACGCCGGGTCTTCATTGGCCGGCCACCAGCCCGGCACACCCAGCACCGGCAGTGGCAAAAACGGCTTGGCCGCCCAGTCGGCGGGAGCCATCGCCAGCGGATCGCCCAGCAGCACATGGGCGGTCAGCGCCTTGCGCGGCGCGGTGGCCAGTTTCTCCAGCAGCGCGTGGCCGATCAGGGTCAGGCTGGCCTGGGCCCAGTGGGCGCGGTGGGTGATGAACAGCGCGTGCCAATCGCGGGCTTTCAAGGCGTGCAGCAGCACGGCGGGCGCAGTGAGCAAGGCGCCATTTTCATCAAACAAGGTCAGCGCATCGCGCAGCGGGCCGCGTTGCGCGCCCACACCGGCACGGGCGATTTCAGCCGCTTGCAGCGCATTGAGGCGTTGCTTGATCGCCGGCTGCGTCAACCAGACCAGGCCGTTGAACAGATCGTGCAGGTTGTTGCGGGTGGGAATGCTGGCGCTGCGGTGGATGAAGGTTTCGTAGGCCTCGTCAGCGGGCAAATCGGACTGAGGCACAAAGCGCATCGGCGTATCAGACCCGATGCGCGGCAGTCCATCCATTGGCAAGGCCAGTGCCACCGGCAATCCGGCGCCCCAGCCGGCCAGCGCTTGATCCAGCAACGGGCGCAAGTGCGCCAACCACGGCAGGGTGGTGTCCACCCACCCCGGTGCATGCACATCAGCAGCGTCACCCACCACGGGCAAGGTTTGGGCTGGCTTTGGCAACAAACCGTCGGTTGAGCGTGTGTGCATCCTCAAATTATCGCGGCACAGGCTCGCTATTTGAGCCACTGGACGATCAGAATGGCTGCAAATACAAAGCGACAGGGAGAAAACGTGGCGCTGGAGAATCTGACCGGCTTGGGGCTTTACTGGGGCAAAGCCCGTCCCGGCGAAGCGGCGGCACGCTGCCACCTGCTGGCCTACCACTGCCTGGACGTGACGGCGGTGGGCATTGAAGCCTTGCAGGTGTGGGAATGAACCGTTGTCCGCCTGGTTGAGTCTGGCTCGATTGGGTTCAAGCAGACCACTGCGACACGACCACAACGGCCGGTGCCAACCCTAGCTTCTTGGCCCGCCGTGCAAACTTGCGGTCATCAAATGTTGCGACGCGATCGCAAGATTTGTAGCTTGCGTGGTGAAGCGCATCAGCGAAGTCGATGCCTGCTTCGCAGTTGGAGAGCGCCTGCTCGACGGCATCCCGGTCTTCAACGCTAACCTGTGGCTGCTCAAGCAAGTGCCGCATCACGGATGCAACATTGGCCTGGGCGAAGCCGTAGTAGCCGCGCAGTACCCACTCCAATTCAAGGATCACCGATTTGCTCACCATCAGAGCCTGACCAGACTCGATGAGGCGCCGAGCTGCCAGCCGTTGGCGCTGGGCCTCGACATCTGCCTGGTCGTCGATGTAATACCGGGCCAGCACATTGGTGTCCAGGCCGATCATCGCTTGACCACGGGTTTGCGCACGGGTTTGAGCAACTCGGCGGGATCAAAGTCCGTCGGTACGGCGGCAAGCCGGCTCTTGAGCATGCCGAAGCCACTGCGGGCCTCGCCTGCGGGTGAACTCCGAACCCGCATCTCAACGTGGTCGCCAACCAGCAAGAACTCGATGCGGCTGCCTTGCCGGATGCCAAGCTGCTGCCGAAGCTGCTTCGGGATGGTGACCTGTCCCTTGCTGGTGACTGACGTGACCTCCATAAATTCATCCATCAAGTATTACGCTGTAATACTAGCTGTGCCAGGCCGATTTGGCAATCGTCGTCAGGGGTGGTCAGGTCGGTCAGCGGACGGCACGGCGCCCGCCGGCTTGCCACCGAAACAGGCTGCCAGAAACCAGGGCCGCTGCAGATCAAACCTCGGCACCAGCAAGCTGCCGCCACCCCAGCGTCTCCCCACCTCGCAGCGGCTTCAGCACCGCATCGCCAAACGGCAAAGCCTGCGGCAGCACCCACGCTTGCCTCGCCAAAGTCACCGTGCCGGTATTGCGTGGCAAGCCGTAAAACGCCGGGCCGTGGTGGCTGGCAAAGGCTTCCAGCTTGTCCAGCGCGCCAACCGCGTCAAAGGCCTCGGCATACAACTCCAGTGCACTCAAAGCGGTAAAACAACCGGCACCGCAGACCGACGCCTCCTTCAGCGCCGCCGCATGCGGCGCGCTGTCGGTGCCCAGAAAAAACCGGTCGCTGCCCGAGGTGGCCGCCGCCATCAGCGCCAGCCGGTGCAGCTCACGCTTCAACACCGGCAGGCAGTAGTAATGCGGCCGCAAACCACCGGTGAAAATCGCGTTGCGGTTGTACAGCAGGTGGTGGGCGGTGATGGTGGCGGCGGTGTGGGCGCCGGCCTCGGCCACGTACAGCGCGGCCTCGCGCGTGGTGATGTGCTCAAACACCACTTTGAGTGCCGGAAAATCGCGCCTCAAGGGCTGCATCACCTGGTCGATAAACACCGCCTCGCGGTCGAACAAATCCACTGCCGGATCGGTCACTTCCCCGTGCACCAGCAGCAGCAAGCCGGCGCGCTGCATCGCTTCCAGCACCG
>JANOBL010000105.1:0-2274 GCA_031411635.1 Betaproteobacteria bacterium | reverse complement strand
GCCCGGCTGTTATTGCCACAAGCACCGCCGTTGGCGCCCAAGGGCCTGGGCAGTTGATGGCCCTGCCCTTGCTGGACGGCCTGTCGGCTGAGCTGGCGCTGTGGCTGGCCCGGCGCGTGGTGGTCCGGCGCCTGGGACGGGGCACGCTGGTGGCCGAGCAAGGCCAGCCCGACCAGGCCTTGTTCATCCTGCTCAGCGGCGCCGCGCACAACCTGCGCCAGAGCGCCAGCGGCCGCAACCTGGTGCTGGATACGCTGGGGCGGGGCGACCATTTTGGTGAGCCCTGGCTGGCCGATGGCCTGCTGCGCGCCAGCTCGGTGCGCTGCGCCGGGCCCAGCGAAGTGCTGATGATCCACCGCGCTGACTTTGCCCACTGCCTGGCCCAGTCACCGGCGCTGCAGGACAGGCTGCTGCACACCATGGTCGAGCGCCTGCGCAACAGCAACCGGCGCTGCGCCACAACGGCCCAGCCGGTCGGTGCTGGCGCTTCAATCGCGCAGCAGCGGGGCGCCAAACACGTATCCCACGCCTGACTTGGCGCGCAGCGGCGCCGGCCCCGGCGTGGCGCGCTCGATGCGGCGGCGCAGCCGGTAGATCGTGGCATGCAGCAGGTTGGGCCCGTCGCTAAGCGACAGGCCCAGCACCAAGGCCAGCGCATGGCGGTGCACGATTTCGCCCTTGGCCTCCAGCAAACAGGCCAGCACGCTGACATCGGCCGGGCTCAGATCGATCAGCGCACCATCCGGCGCCTGCAGCCGGCGCGCCGGCTCGTCCAGCCGCCAGGCCGGCTGAAACTGGCCCTGGCCGGCGGAGCGCCGGTACACCGCGCCCACCGCCAGCGCAATTTGCTCAAACGTCACCGGCTTGGCCAGGTGCATTTCGGCACCGGCGCCCAGCACCTGGTCCAGCACATCGGGCGACAGCTTACCCGACACCACCAGCATGCCGGCCAGCGAGCGGCGGCGCGGCAGCCGCAACAAGCTCAGGCCGTCGATGCCCGGCAGCATCAGATCAACGATGTAAAAACCAAAGCCAAACGGCCGCTCGGCACACAGCAAATCGTCGCTGTCGGCAAACCAGCTCACGGCAATGCCCTTGGCGCGCAAAAACTGGCTCAGGTACCCGCTGAACGCCGCGTCGTCATCGACCAGCGCAAGGGTTTCGGGTTGGTTGGCGGGCATGGTCACAGGTTCATCGCAGGCGCAGGATTGTCGCCCGGCCCAGGTCCGGGTGATCCCCTACAATCCGCCGTGACGGGCCTCCTCGCATGGAAGCGCGGCCAAACGGGTCAGGTCGGGAACGGAGCAGCCCTAACCGTTGTGACCAGTGCCGAGGGCAAGGCTCGTCACCTTCATTCAGGTTTCCCCTTTTGCATCAATAAGTTGAGTGCTGACAAGGGGTTGCAGGCGGCCGGTGTGTACTTTCAGTGTGTCACTTGATCAATAAATCATGACCGCTGACAAGATGCCGAAACCCGATATCGGAGTGCACCGCCGCCCTCGTTCCACGAACTGGCAATGGCGCATTGGCGTCCCCAAAGGCCTGGAATCGTTGTATTCCGGCGAATGGGCACACCGCGTGTCGCTGGACACCGCCAAGTTGCCCGAGGCCAACCGCAAGGCCGCCACCCTCAGGGGCCACTGGCTGGCTGTCTTTGAACAGCAACGCCGGG
This sequence comes from Betaproteobacteria bacterium, assembly GCA_031411635.1. Classification (GTDB taxonomy): domain Bacteria; phylum Pseudomonadota; class Gammaproteobacteria; order Burkholderiales; family Burkholderiaceae_C; genus Pseudaquabacterium. The sequence continues at coordinate 602 of JANOBL010000105.1, read as the reverse complement.
AACTGAGCCCGCAGCAGGCCGAGCAGATCACCCCCGAGTTGGCCGGCATCCTGGCGCAGCGCATCGGGGCTGTCCTGCTGCAGGCGGACGACACCACGCGGCAGAACCCGGGGGCTGCACAGACCCTGCTGGGCACCCTGCAGCAGGCCCGACAGCAGGCCATGGCACCGCTGCGCATCGGTCCTGATCCCATGCCCCTGCCGGCTGTCCTTGCGATGCCAGGGGACCCCCTGGAAGGCCTGCCCGATGCGCTGGCCGCTGAGCTGGCGCAGTTCAACGCGGACATGAGCGCGTATTCGGCGCAACTGCAAGCATGCCAACGGGTGGCGCCACTTCTGCCGCTGGTTCAGGCGGAAGCCCGCAAGATGGGCCTTGCCTTCGACCGCACCACCCCGGGCGCCCTTGAGGCCCTGCGCGGGTGCCTGAAGGCCTACCGCTTGGCATGGCGGGCCATCGCACAGCGCGACCTGGGCGAGGTTGTAGAGACACCCCCGGCGCTCGCCCGGCAGCCGGCGCAGCAGGCCACCCCGGTGCACCTGCGGGATGTCTACGCCCGATGGTTGGGGTCCAAGAAGCGCGGCCCCGATGCGGTGTCCAAGTGC
>JANOBL010000104.1:0-6087 GCA_031411635.1 Betaproteobacteria bacterium | reverse complement strand
GGGCGCGAGCCCGCATCGCGGCGGTGGATGCTGTTGAATAATCAGGTAGTTTTGCAACTATGGTGACTTTCTTGATGGCATCATGATGCGTTGATTGGTTGTTGAGGCTTTCCGATGCGAACCACCGTCACCCTGGACCTGGACGTTCAGAACCTGCTGAAAGAAGCGGCACACCGCAGCGGCAAGCCCTTCAAAGTGACGCTGAACGACGCCATCCGCGCGGGGTTGCGGCCGCAGCAACGTGGGGCTCGGCCTGAAGCACCCACCTGGCCGGTGTTTGACATGGGGCAACCGCTGGTGGATCTGACCAAGGCCATGGCGCTGGCCGACGAGCTGGACGATCAAGCAAGGTGATCTTGCCCGACGTCAACGTGCTGTTGCACGCGGTCAACACTGGAGCGCCGCAGCACGCGACGGCCAGCCAGGCGCTGAAGGACGCTTATCAAAAAGGTCCGGTCGCGTTGTGTTGGCCCGCGCTGCTGGGCTTTCTGCGGCTTGGCACACGCGCTGGCATCCTGCCGCGGCCGCTGACGGTGGAGCAGGGGTTGGATGTGATGCGCGCATGGCTGGAGCAGCCGGCCAGCGTACTTGTTCAACCCACCCCCCAACATGCACCGTGCTGGGCAGTTTGCTGTTGGGCGCAGGCCGTGGCGGACCGCTGGTGTCAGACGCCCACCTGGCCGCTCTGGCCATTGAACACGGCGCCACGATGTTGAGCTTTGATGCCGACTTCGCCCGTTTTGCGGGGTTGCGGTTCGCGCAGTTGCGTTGAACGCGTGCGTGTGATGCTGCCGCATGGTTTGATCTGGGCCAACCCCGTCCCTGCCGGCGCGGGCTTTAGGGGCCGACGCCGCTGCCCATACCCGCCAGCCAGGCCAATTCAGCCTCGCTGAAACCCGCCGCGCGCCGTGCCGCCAGGTTGAACGGCGGGCGCAGCCGCGGTGCGGCATATTGCGCCACCAGTTGCGGGTACAACGCGACGGCGTCCAGCCCATCGCGCCGGCACAACCAGCCATACCAGTGGTTGCCGATCGCCACATGGCCGATTTCGTCGCGCAGGATGAGCTCGAGAATCGCCACCGCCCGCGCATCGCCGGCCTTGCGCAGCTTGGCCTGGATCGGCGGCGTGGCATCCAGCCCACGTGCCTCCAGGGTACGCGGCACCAGCGCCATGCGGGCCACGATGTCGCCGGCCGTGGCCTCGGTCATCTGCCACAGGCCGTCATGCGCTTCAAAATCGCCATAGCGGTGGCCCAGGGTTTGCAGATGGGCATGCAGCAGGCTGAAGTGCAGCGCCTCCTCGCCGGCCACCTGCAGCCAATCCCGGTAGTACTGGTCCGGCATGCCGGCAAAGCGCCAGACCGCATCCAGGGCCAGGTTGATCGCGTTGAACTCGATGTGGCAGATCGCATGCAGCAACGCCGCGCGGCCAGCCAGCGTGAACGGTGAGCGCTGCGGCACCTGACTGGCGGGCACCAGCCGGGGCAGGTTGGGGCGGCCGGGCAGGCCGGCTGGGGCGACGAGCTGGGCCTGGCTGTGCAACCCAACCTGACCCGCCAGATGAGCGGCCAGCAAGCCCCGGGTTTGATCGGCCTTGTCGGCCGGATCGGCCAGCATCAGCAGCTCAAGCGCGCGGGGTCGAAGTTGCATCCCTAGAATCATAGGCTTTGCCCGGTCTAGCAAGGAGCCACGATGGCGATCTACCAGCTTGAGAACGATGTGCCCGAGGTGCACCCCACGGCCTGGGTGGCCGACAGTGCCCAGGTGATGGGCCGGGTCAGCCTGGCCGAAAACGCCAGCGTCTGGTACGGCGCGGTGATCCGCGCCGACAACGACCACATCCGCATCGGCCGCAACAGCAATGTGCAGGACGGCAGCGTGCTGCACACCGATGGCGGTATCCCGCTGACGATTGGCGACGACGTGACCATCGGCCACCAGGTGATGCTGCATGGCTGCACCATCGGCGATGGCTCGTTGGTGGGCATTCAGAGTGTGATCCTGAACCGCGCCGTGATCGGCAAGCACAGCATCGTTGGCGCCGGCTCGGTGGTGACCGAGGGCAAGCAGTTTCCCGATGGTGTGCTGATCGTCGGTGCGCCGGCCAAGGTGGTGCGGGCGCTGAAGCCCGAGCAGATCACCCGGCTGAAAGGCTCAGCCGCGCATTATGTGCACCAGAAGCAGCGCCACGCCAGCAAGCTCAAGCGCATCGATTGAAGCCACGGGCTTGTGATGGACCAGTTGCACAAGTTTTTGTTCGAAGGCCTGCCGGTGCGTGGTGTGCTGGTGCGGCTGGGCGCAAGCTGGCGTGAGCTGCTGCGGCGCCGCAGCAGCCCCAGCGACGGTGGCCATGCCTTTGCTGCACCGGTGCGTGCGCTGCTGGGCGAGATGGCGGCGGCCGGCGTGCTGATGCAGGCCAATTTGAAGTTCAACGGCGCGCTGATCCTGCAGCTCCACGGCGATGGGCCGGTCAAGCTGGCGGTGGCCGAAACCCAGCCCGACCTGAGCTTCCGCGTCACCGCCAAGGTGCTGGGTGATGTGCCTGACCATGCGCAGCTTGCCGCGCTGTTGAACCCGCATGGCCAGGGCCGCTGCGCGATCACGCTGGACCCGCTGGACCGCCTGCCCGGCCAGCAGCCCTACCAGGGTGTGGTGCCGCTGTTTGGCGACCAGCGCGAGCCGCTGCAAAAGTTGAGCGAGGTGCTGGCGCACTACATGCTGCAGTCCGAGCAATTGGACACCCGGCTGGTGCTGGCGGCCAATGACGAGGTGGCCGCCGGGCTGCTGATCCAGCGCCTGCCGACCGGGGGCGTGGCCAACCTGGCCGGTGAGGTGATGGTCAGCGCCGATGAAGACCAGATCGGGCGCAGCGAGGATTTCAAGCGCATCGCGCTGCTGGCCGCCACGCTGACGCCCGAAGAACTGCTGGGCCTGCAACCCGGGCAAGTGCTGCACCGGCTGTTCTGGCAAGAAACCTTGCGTGTGTTTGAGCCGCAGACACCGCGCTTTGCCTGCCGCTGCTCACGCGACCGGGTGGCCGGCATGCTGCGTGGCCTGGGCGCCGACGAGCTGCAATCGCTGATCGCCGAGCGCGGCGAGGCCGAGGTGGGCTGCGATTTTTGCGGTGCGATGTACCGCTTTGACCCGGTGGACGTGGGCGAGTTGTTCATCCCGGGGCGCGAGGCGCCACCGGCCTCCGGCCAGGTGCATTGATGCCCCATCGGCACCCCAACGGGGCCGGCGCTCAGGCGCTCAAGCCACCACGGCGCTGCAGCGGCTCGGTCAGGCCGTTCGCCAGGTAAACCTTGCCGGCCGGTGTGGCGCCCGGCATCAGCACATCGATTGCCCGGTCCAGCGCAGCGGTGGCGCGCGCCAAATGCTCACGCTGGCGCGCAAGCTGGGCGCTGGCACGCGCCAGGCGTTGCCGCATCGCCTCGGGCACACCGCCGTGGCGAGCCGCATGCACAAAACTTTCAACCGCGCGGGCCAGCGCGCGGTGCAGCTCGGTGGCCTGCAGCTCGATCGCCGGGATGTCGCGCTCGCGCAGCGAATCAGCCAGCGCACCCAGCCGCTGTTCCACCTGGGCCACCAGCGGCTCCAGGCTGTGCACCAAACCCGGGCCGGGCTCGGCGCCCAGCGGCAGATCAACAGGAGGATGGGGCATGCGCCGCGGTGGCCAGGTCAGCGCTTGACCACGCTGCCCAACAGCTCCTGGGCATTGGCAATCAGCTTGTCGGCAATCGCTTCCGGGTTGACCTGGAACTTGCCGTCGCGGATGGCGTCCGAGATGCGCTTGACCTTCTGCGCATCAAACACCCCCTCGTTGCCGCCGGCCGCCAACTGCGCCACGGTGGGCGACAGATCAACCTTGGCACTGGGCTCGGCAGCGGCAGCCGCAGGTGTGGTGCCAGGTGGCGTCGCAACCCCGCCCGGCTTGCGTTCGCCAACAGCGGGCGTGAGCGACTTGTTTTCGAGATGACCGATCTTCATGATGGACTCCAGCAGCGTGGGTCAAAGGTCCAGACCCTGAGCGCCCCAAGACCACCGTTGACGGTGGCCACTCCCCGAGGGGAACCCGTGATCCCGGCCTGAACCGGTGACCGACTTGTGGGACATGCTCGGTGTATCGGCCAGTCACCCGGGGACTTTAGGGCGATGAGGCCAGAATTTTTCAACCCCGCTGATTTCGGGGGGTGTGTGCCCAGCAAGCGGTGCATTGTCGGACTTGTCACAGCGCGATGTCCACCCGGCGCTCACCGGCGGCAATGCCGCTGACGATGCGGCCGCCCTCGGTGCGCACCCGCGCCGCTTGGCCATCCAGCCCTGGGCCCAGGGCCTGGCCTTCGCTGCTGACCGCATAACCCGGCCCCACCGCGACGATGCGCACCGTGTCGCCGGTGTTGAACCACTGGATGGTTTTCAGGTCGCCCCGGCGCAGCGCCTCACCGGCCGACAGGCCACGCGCCAGGCTGCGGCCCAGCACCACGCTGGCCTCGGCGATAGCGGGATCGGCGCGCTCGGCCAGGTCCACCTCGGCGCTGACCAGGTGGCGCGCCTCCAGCACCGTGCCCACCGGCAACGCGGTGCTGGCGGTCAATGACGCGGCCCAGACCCGTACCTCCACCGGCAGGCTGACATTCCACAGCGCCTTGCCCTGGGCACAGCGCAGCCCGATGCGGGTGCGGCCCAGCGGCCGTGCGCCGGCGGGCAAATACGGCACGATCTGCGCGCAGGGCGCCAGCCGCAGGTGTGCATCCAGCTTGCCCACCAGCACCTCGATGCGCGGCTGGCGAGCCGCCGTGCCCAGGATGATCTGGGCTGCATCGCGTGCCAGGCGCGACACCTCGGTGGCCAGTGCGGCGGGCAGCTCATTCGCGCCACGCACCGCGTCTTGCGCTGCGGCTGTGTTCTGGGCATGGCACCAGGATACCGAAACCAGTCCACCCAGCAAGGCCAGCCGGGCAGCGCGCTGCACCCACTGGCCAGACCGGCTGGGGCAGGGACGGACGCAGCAGGGCGGCAGCTTGTTCACAGCCTCGATCTTGGGGCGGCAGGCACGCCGCCGTTGTGCCGAATTGCAAGGCAATGTGTGGCCTGTTTGCACCCATGCCGTGGCGGCGGGCTGCCGACAATCGGCGCACGTCGTCAACCCTGCGGGGCTGCTGGCGGTGAGTGAGCAACCCGGGGTCGTCCCGGGGCCCATGGGACCAAGGACTGTGCATGCAACGCCTGACCCAAGCGCTGGATTTCCAGTCACAAGCCCTGGTGCTGCGGGCCGAGCGCCAGCGCCTGGTGGCCAGCAACATCGCCAATGCCGACACACCGGGTTACCAGGCGCGTGAGCTGGACTTTGCCAATGCGCTGCGTCAGGCCACCGGCGAGGCCAGCCTGCAAGGCCGCACCGCCGTGACCCATGCCCAGCATGACAACCTGCCGCTGGGCCAGGACGAGCTGCCCGGCCTGCTGTATGCCCGCCACAGCCAGGATGCGGTGGACCGCAACACCGTGGACCTGGACCGCGAGCGCGCCAGCTTTGTCGACAACAGCGTGAAGTACGAGGCCACGCTGCGCTTCATCAACAGCAGCGTGCGATCGATGCTGGATGCGATGAAGAACGCCAACCAGGGGTGATGACGATGATCGTCTCTGAAGTGTTTGTGCTCGGCGCCGTATCGGCAGGCGTGCGGGCCGAGCGCCGGGCCACCATCGGCCAGAGGCCGATGGTCCTCGGCAGGCACCAACAGTCCGCAGGAACTGTTGGTGTCCGGCCTCGGCTCGCCAAGCCGGCCCGCATCCCCTCGGGGGATCGGCCGATGTACCCATCGGACGAGGGGCTCCAATGAGCATGTTCAGGATTTTCGATGTGTCCGGCAGCGCCGCCAGCGCCCAAACCCAGCGCCTGAACGTGGTGGCCAGCAACCTGGCCAATGCCGACACCGTGGCCGGCCCGGACGGCGCGGCCTACAAATCGCGCCAGGTGGTGTTCCAGACCCTGCTGATGGGCGAGGCCACGTCGGCCGGGGTGCAGGTCAGCGACGTGATCGAGGACCAGACCCCGGGCCGGGCGGTGCACAACCCCAGCCACCC
>JANOBL010000103.1:0-17357 GCA_031411635.1 Betaproteobacteria bacterium | reverse complement strand
GGCCCACACCCCGAGGGCGCCCTCGGAGTTCTACACCTCCGACCACCCCGCCCGCCCAACCGACGCTCTCACGCACCGCACCAGCTCGTCTCCCAGCTATTCGCGCTCGATCACCAGCGTGCACAACTCCGCGCTGGCGATCAGGTTCTTGGTCCAGTGGTGGTTGATCGCACCCCCGGGCAGCGCCACCAGCGGCACACCGGGCTGGGTGATCTGGGTGTCGCCGGTTTGGTACGGAAAACGCAGCACCGCGTCGGTGGTGGCCACGTACAGCGACTGGCCCACCAGCGCCATGCCAAACGGCGAGTTCAGCCCCGCCAGCAGCACCGAGCGCTGGTCGGCCACACCGTCGCCATCGGTATCGCGCAGCAAGCTGATGCGGTTGGCGCTGGGCGTGGCTGCACCGGCGCGCTGCATCACCAGGCCCATCACCACGCCGCGCAGCCAGGCCAGCACACCGCCGCCACCATCGGGCCGGGCCGGCGCATTGGTTTCGGCCACCAGCACATCGCCGTTGGGCAGCAGGTACAGCCAGCGTGGATGGTCGAGCTGGCCGGCAAACAATGCCACCCGGGTGCCGGGTGCGGGCTGGGGTGTGACACCGGCCGGCCAGCCCCGCGCCGGTGCAATGTTCACCGTGGGCAGCAGGCCGGCCTGCGGTGCCGGCAACACCGGATCGGGGCCAAAGCCCACCGGGCTTGTTGTGGGCACGCCGCTGGCCACCGAGGTGCAGGCCGCCAGCGCCCACATGCCCAGATTGGCAGCCACTGCGGCCGCCAGCGTCATGGCCGACAGCATCACCGATGCCGCCCGGCGCGTGGGCCCGCTGGCTGAGCCGGGCAGCAACATCACAACCGGCCCGTGAGCAGCAGCACCACCAGCACTATCAACACCAGCCCCAGGCCACCGCTGGGGCCATAGCCCCAACTGCTGCTGTGGGGCCAGGACGGCAACGCGCCGATCAACATCAGGATCAGGACGATCAGCAGAATAGTGCCAAGGCTCATGGGATTCTCCGGGCGGGTTCGGGGACGGTGGGACCGGCGGCGTGCTGCCGCAGCAGGCGCTGGCAAGCCGCCAGCGCCGGGCGGGGCGCGTCCCCATCGCCCAGGTCGATCAACGGGATCAGCCCGGCCAGCGGGTTGACCAGCGCCAGCAACAGCGATGCAGCCAGCTTGCGGCCCAGCGGCCCGGGCTCCAGCGACACCTGCGGAGCGGCAAAACTACCGCGCACCCGCAGCGGTGTGCGCAGCGCCAGCGGGCTTATGTCCTTGGGGCTGACCACCGCGCGCAGGTCCAGCGCCTCGGTGGCCAGTGACAGCGAGCCATCGATCCAGACGGTGGAATCGCGCGTGTCCACCACCAACACCCGGGGCCGGATCACACCTTGGTTGGCCACCAGATCGGCCACCGCGCAGTTCACCGGCAGTGCATCGTCGCCCACCAGCAGCAGGCCCAGCGCCTGGCCCAGGTCCAGCCCAGCCGCCTCGATGCCCAGGTGCGACACGGTGCCCTGGTGCAGCAGCGCCAGGCTGTTGCCCTTCAGGCTGGCCAGGATCTGCGCGGTGGACCGGCCCTGGCCGGTCAGTACCGCCCGGCCACTGAGCCGGCCGGTCACATACGGCGGTTTGCCAGCGGCCCGGGTCTGCTGGATCCACTGCGCAAGCTGCACCCCGTCCCAGCGCAGATCGGTGTTCAGCAGCGCTGTTGCACCGCGCCCGTCAAGCTGCAGCCCACCGCGCACCTGGCCTTGGGCGGTGCGGGCCTCCAAGTCTTGCAGCGTCAGCAAGCCGGCGTTCAACTGCAAGTGGCCGCGCAGCGGCTGCAGCGGCTCCAGCCAGCGGGTGTTGAGGTCCACGACGTGGATATCGATCAAGACATTGGCGTCCATTGCGCGCAGCGCGGCCAGGTCAAACGGCCGATCCGGCAGCAGCTTGGCACCGGCCGGCCGGGCAGCGCGCGGCAGTGGCGGCGGTTTTGCGGCAGTTGCTGCACTTGCGGCATCAGCCGCCAGCGCCACCGGCGTGGTGCCCACCACCGGGCCCAGATCGGCCAGCATCAGCCGACTGCCGCCGAGGCGCCCGGTCAACAGCGGTTTGGTGCCTGCTTTGGTGTAGACAAATGCGCCATTCAAGCGGCTCTGGCCGACGGTGGCGCTGTTGATGCGCACCTTCCAATCCGCGCCTTGGCGCAGCAGCAGGCCTTCAGCGCGAAACGCGGCGGTGGTGGGCAAGGTGATGCCCACCGGATCGCCCACCGCCGCCAGCGACGGGCCGCTCAGCCTGAACCAGCCGGCCAGGCCCAGGCCGGCGCGCGCATCGGCCACCGTGCCGCGGAAATCCAGCGCCGCGCGGCCCACCGTGGCAGCGGCCACCAGGCGCAAGGGCCAGACGGCGGGTAGCGCGTCAGGCGACGCGGCTGCTGGCGACAAGCTGCCATGGCCAGTCAGCCTGAGCTTGACTGGCAGGCCCCGGTAGTCACCGCTGGCGTCCACCTGCAGCGCAGCGTCGTCGGTGCCCGCTGCGCCCTGGGCCAGCGACAGCCTGGCCTCCAGCGTGAGCAGCAGGGGTGCATCAAGGTAAGCCACCCGGCCTTGCACCACTTGCAGTTGGCCAAAGCGGGGCAGTGGTGGTTTGACAGCAGGCGCCGCACCGGCCGCATCGACCCGACCAAACTGCCAGGAGACGCGGCCATCGGCATCACGCTGCAGATTGGCATCGAGCTGTTGCGCCGCCAGGCGCGCGATGCGCAGCGGCTGACCACGCCAGGCCCGCCACAGATCGGGGTAGCGCAACTCCAGTTGCACATCGTCGGCCAACACCAAATGGGCCGCACCGCTCCAGGGCGGCGCGGCGATCTCCAACCGGGTGGCGGCCAACCGGATGCTGCCCAGGAAACGAACCTGGAACGGCACGCCGGCGCCCTCCAAGGCACCGGTCTCGGCCACCAGTTGCACCCGCCGGCCCAGCACCTGCGACAGCGATTGCTGCAACGGCGCGGCCAGCCAGGGCCAGCCCAGCCATTCGCCCACCCCCACAGCCGCCACCAGCAGCAGCCCGCAGCAAGCAATCAGCCATGGCCATCGCCTGCGCAGGCGGGGTGCAGCAGTCGGGCCATCGGATGAGGGGGCGAGGGGCATGTGCGAGTTGGGTGGGGTTGAAACCGTCAACCCATCCTCCCCCCGGTCCCCCCGGCGCACCATCAGCAGGCAGCGCCTTGGTTTGTGGGTTTGCACCTACACGGCCGGGCCGGCCACCCCGCGCGGGCCGGCGCCTACGGCGAGGTTCTGCGGCCCAGGTCGGCGGCAAAAAACTGGTTCAATTCCTGGCCTGCTGCCGCGTTGGCAAAACCATCAAACCGGCCTTGCTCGGCCAGCAGTTTGGCGGCCCGCAGCACACCGCCCCAGGCGGCTCGCGCCAGCGCCCCGCCCACGCTGACCCGGCGCACGCCCAGCGCGGCGATGTCGGCCATCGTCAGATCACTGACAGCGCCCACCAGCAGGTTGACCGGCTTGGGCGCCACCGCCTGCACCACGGCCGCGATGTGCTCGCGGCTGCGGATGCCGGGCGCGTACAGGCAATCGGCACCGGCGTTGGCATAGGCCTGCAGCCGGGTGATGGTTTCGCCGATGTCGGGCCGGCCGACCAGAAAACACTCGGCCCGGCCCACCAACAGGGTGTCGCCGCCCATCTGGTCGATCGCCTTGCGGGCGGCACGCAAACGGGCGCAGGCCTCGTCCAGCGCATACAGCGGCTGCGCCGCGTTGCCGGTGGAATCTTCAATCGACAGCCCGGCCACACCGGTTTCTACCGCCAGCCGCACGCTGTGCTCAACACCGTTGGCATCGGCGGCAAAGCCACTTTCAAAATCAGCGTTCACCGGCACATCGGTGGCCGCAACGATCTGGTGCAGATGGGCCAGCGCCATCTCCAGCGTGATGCCGTTGTCGGGATGGCCACACGACCAGGCAAAGCCCGAGCTGGTGGTGGCCAGCGCGGCAAAACCCAGGCCTTGCAGCATCCGGGCACTGCCGATGTCCCAGGGGTTGGGAATGGCAAAACAGCCGCTTTGGTGAAGCTGCTGGAAGACCCGACGCTTGTCGGCGATGCTGGGGAGGGGGGTGGTCATGCGATGCCTTTTGGGGTTGAAACAAGCCGTTTGCTCCATGCACTACCGATTAAACCCCGGCACCAGGCGCCCGCCCGCATCGGCCGGCGGCAAAGGCTGGCGCCATTGCGCCGCACGCAGGCGTCGAGGCAGCGGCGGGATCTCAAAACGCGCCAGCTCCTGCAGGCTGAAGCTCAGTGCCAGCAGCGCAATCGGCACGTAATGCAGCGCCATCCACAGGCCGGCGTTTTGATCGCCCGTGAAGCGTGGCAGCAGCAGCGCGGTGGCGATCAGCGCAATCGCGGTCAGCGACGGGATCGCGCGCCGCCCCACCACGCCCCAGCGCGCCCACAAAAACTGCCGATGAAACTGTGCCGGCGGCTGGGCCAGCACCTGGGCCAGGTGCTTGGCGGCCGTGGCCAGCGCGGCCTCGGCTTTTTGGCTGCGCCGCGCCGCTTTGCCCCGCAGGCGCAGCTTGCTGGTCCAACCTGAGGCATTGGGCACCAGGTGCGACCAGTCCCAGCCCAGCACCGCCAGCAGGTCGGGTGGCAGCTCCAGCACCTGGCCCGGTGCGGCGGACAGGCTGATATCGGCCGCCACGCCTTTGACGGCCGGCACCACCATGTTCAGCAGCAGGCCTTCCAACTGCAGCACGGCGGCGCTGAGCACCAGCGCGTCGGTGGTCCGGCCTGGCTGCGGCGCGCCGGTGATCCAGCCCAGGTCAAAACTGCGGGCCAGCTCAAAACCGGCACCGGATTGAAACTGCTGCTGCGCCGGCACCGCCTCGATCTGCGCCAGCAAATCGCCCGGCTTCGGCCCCATCGCCTGCAGCGTGGCTTGCAGCGGCGCTTGCAAACCGACATGGGCGCCATTGCTGCGCGTGCTCACCCGGGTCAGGCGGAAGCTGCCAGTGCCCAGGCTGTCGAGTTGCAGCCTTTCGACCAGGCCGCTGCCCGGCGCGGCTTCAGCAACGGCCGCCAGCGGCTTGAACACAAGCTGCCGCGCCTGCCGGTTGCTGGCAGCCAGGTCTACATGCCGGCCGCGCCGGGTGAAGGGCTCGACCAGGCCGATGATCTCGTGGTGTGTCAGGGGCAGCGTGGGCATGCAGCAACTCCAAGCGATGACCGGTTGATTTTGCGGCATCGCCCGGGCGCTGGCCGGCCTGGGCAGAATCCGCCGGCACCACCCGAACGCCACCCAAGCGCCCTCACCCTGAAAGGCCCTGCCGCCATGCTTGGCAACCCGATGAACATCCCACCGGTCTCGATTGCGGCGGCCAAGGCGGCGCTGATCGAGCAGTACGCCGATGCCACGCTGCGGCGCCGCGCGTCGATGCTGTGGGGGCCACGCGGTGTGGGCAAGTCATCGGTTGTGCGCCAGGTGGCTTTGCACTTTGACGTGCCGCTGGTGGACTTGCGGCTGACCACGATCGAGCCGGTGGATCTGCGTGGTGCAATTTATGCCGACGATGTGCTGGCCCGCACCGTGTGGTTTCCGCCCGAGTTTTTACCCACGCCGGACCAACCCGCCGGCATCCTGTTTCTGGACGAGCTGACCGCTGCCGACCAGCGGCTGCAGATCTCGGCCTACTCGCTGATCCTGGACCGGCGCGTGGGCAACTACCGGCTGCCCGACGGCTGGTTGGTGATCGCCGCCGGCAACGCGAGTTTTCATGGCGCGGTATGCCACGACATGGGCACCGCGATGGCCGACCGGATGTTCCATTTCAATGTGCAGACGGTGATTGATGCCTTTCTGGACCATGCGCTGGCCCAGGGTTTTGCGCCCGAAGTGATGGCCTACCTGAAGGTGCGGCCCGACAAGCTGGACGACACGCAAGCGCAATTGGCCGGCGACCATTTGATCGGCGCCAGCCCACGTGGCTGGGAGGACATCTCCAACGTGCTGAAGTCGGGCTTGAGCGATGCCGCTCAGCGGCTGTTTGTGCAAGGCCGCATCGGTGCGGCCAACGCCGCAGAGTTTTTTGGTGTGCTGCGTGAGATCCAGGCGGCGGTGGATGTGCTGAAGCTGCTGGCCGCCCGCCCCGGCCCGGACACCACCGCGCTGCTGCCGCGCAGCCTGGACGGCTTGTACGGCTTGCTCTACGGCTTGCTGGCGGCCTGCACCGATGCCAACACGCTGGCGCGCGCGCTGGAAATCATCGAGCAATTGCCTGATATCCGCAGCAACGGGCCGCTACCGATCCGCGAGGCGCAGACCTTGGCGATGGAGTTGCTGTTGCAGAAGGCACTGGAACGGGGGCTGGAAGCTGCCGTGCTGGACAGCCCCGCCTACCGGCGATACGCCGAGCGGCGGCGCGAGGACGCAACGCGTGGCTGACCTGGCGGCCGAGCCCGCCGCAGCGCAGTCATCGCACCGGGGCACCCGCGCGATCCAGCGCCTGGTGGAATTTGCACCCGCCACCGGCGGCTTGGCACTGTGGGTGCGGCACCAGGACATGCCAGCGTCGCCCCCGGCCGACGCGCTGATCAGCACCGACGGTCTGACGATTTTCTACAACGCCGGCTTCAACACACTGCCAGTGGCGCTACAAGCCGGCCTGGTGGCGCACCAGGTGCTGCACATCGCGCTGCGCCACCCCCGGCGTTTTCTCGATCTGCAGCAGTTGCTGGGCGATGTGGACTTGCCGCTGTTCAACCTGTGTGCCGATGCCATCGTCAACAGCACGCTGGGGCATTTGAGCTGGCTGGAATTGCCCACCGCAGCGGTGACGCTGGAGCGGCTGCTGGCCAGTGCGTTGGGCCTGAATCAAAGCGCCGAAGCGGCGCTGCTGGCCTGGGATGTGGAGCAGCTTTACCGCGCCCTCGACGACCGCCGCGCTGCTGCTCAGGGCGGCGCCCGCCAGGACGGCCCACGCGCCCAGCGTGCCCGGGCCTTGGGCGACCAAAGCCTGGCCGATCTGCTGCCCGATGCCAGCAAAACAGGCCCACCCGAGGCCGAGGCCGCGCAGGCCCGTGAGTGGCGCGAGCGCATCGTGCGCGCCCATGCCGGTGATGGTGAGTTCTCGATGCTGCGTGCGCTGATTGCCGATCTGCCACGCAGCCGCATCCCGTGGCAGCAGGTGCTGCGCACGCTGCTGGCGCGCAGCCTGGCGCCAAAACCGGCGCTGTCGTGGTCGCGCCCGACACGCTCTTACCTGGCCAACCAGGGCCGAGCCGGCCCGCAGCGCCGCATGCCCTGGGAGCCCGGCACCAGTGCATCGCGCCCAACGCCCAGGCTGGTGGTGATCGTCGATGTCTCAGGTTCGATCGAGGAAGCGCTGATGGCCCGCTTTGCGCTGGAGATCGAGGCCATCACACGCCGGCTGGAGGCTGGGCTGCTGCTGGTGATCGGCGACAACCGGGTGCAAAAGGTGGCGCGCTTCGAGCCTGGCCGGTCTGACCTGCGCAAGATCGTGTTCAGCGGCGGTGGTGGCACGGATTTCACACCGCTGCTGGAGGAAGCCGACAAACACAGCCCCGACATCGCCGTGGTGCTGACCGATCTGCAAGGCCCGGCGCGATTGCGGCCGCGCTGGCCGGTGGTGTGGGCGGTGCCGCAGGCGTTTGCGCTGGCGGAGCCGCCGTTTGGGCGGGTGCTGGTGCTGGATTGACTTGGAGTGGCTCCTTCCCCCTTTGAGGGGGAAGGTTGGGATGGGGGTCAAGATGCCAGAGCCCTCGCAGATTCGACCCCCCACCCTAACCCTCCCCCTGCCCGGGGGAGGGAACAAAGCCCGTCACCTGCACAGCGCAATACTTGAACTCCGGGATCTTGGCGGTGGGATCCAGCGCGGCATGGGTCAGCAGATTGGCCGCGGCCTCGGCAAACGCAAACGGGATGAACACCGCGCCGGTGGGTGTGCCGTCGTCGCGCCGGCTGGCCAGGGTGATGCTGCCGCGCCGGCTGCTCACGGTCACCGGATCACCCGCTTGCAGTCCCAGCCGTTGCAAATCCAACCCGTGCAGGCTGGCGGTGGCCACGGGCTCCAGCGCGTCCAGCGCCTGGGCCCGGCGCGTCATGCTGCCGGTGTGCCAGTGCTCAAGCTGGCGGCCGGTGATCAGCACAAACGGGTAGTCATCGTCGGGCCGCTCGGCCGCCGGGATGATGTCGGCCGGCACCAGGTGCACACGCCCATCCGGCGTTGGGAAGCTGTCGGTGAAAACAATCGCCTGGCCAGGATCGTCTTCGCTCAAACACGGGTAAGTCACGCTGTGCTGCTGTTCCAGCCGCTGCCAACTGATGCCGGCAATCACCGCATGCATCGCCTGGCGCATCTCCTCGTAGACCGACGCCACGCCACTGTCCTCACCCTCGTAGACCCAAGCCAGGCCCAGGCCCTGGGCGATTCTCTGGATGATCCACAAATCCTGCCGCGCATCTCCGGGCAAATCCAGCGCACGCCGGCCCATCTGGACCATGCGGTCGGTATTGGTCACAGTGCCGGTTTTCTCGGGCCAGCCCGATGCCGGCAGCACCACATCGGCCAGCCAGGCGGTCTCGGTCATGAACAGGTCTTGCACCACCAGGTGCTGCAGGCTGGCCAGGCCGCTGCGGGCATGGGTCAGGTCGGGGTCGCTCATCGCCGGGTTTTCGCCCATCACGTACATGCCGCGGATCTTCTGCGGGTCGGCCTCGGGTGCGCTGGCCTTGTGCAATATCTCCACCACCGTCAGCCCCGGTTTGCGGTCCAGCGGCGTGTGCCAGAAATCCTCGAACCAGGCGTGGGCGGCAGCGTTGTCCACCCGCTGGTAGTTGGGAAACATCATCGGGATCAGCCCGGCATCGCTGGCGCCTTGCACATTGTTCTGGCCGCGCAAAGGGTGCAGGCCGCTGCCCGGTTTGCCGATCTGGCCGGTGACACACACCAGCGCGATCAAACAGCGCGCGTTGTCGGTGCCGTGCACATGCTGGCTCACGCCCATGCCCCACAACACCATCGCCGATTTGGCGGTGGCAAACGCACGCGCCACCTCGCGGATGGTGTGGGCAGCGATGCCGCAGATCGGCGCCATGCGCTCGGGGCTGTAGCCGGCCACATTGGCCTTCAGCGCTTCGAAGTTGCTGGCCCGGTCGCGGATGAAGGCCTCATCGGTCAAGCCCTCTTCGATCACCGTGTGGATCATCGCGTTCAGCAGCGCCACATCGGTGTCGGGCTTGAACTGCAGCGTGCGCCAGGCATGGCGGGCCAGATCGGTGCGGCGTGGATCGGCCATCACGATCCGGGTGCCGCGCGCGGCGGCGTTTTTCATCCAGGTAGCCGCCACCGGGTGGTTGCTGGTGGGATTGGCGCCGATCACCAGGATCAGCCCGGCATGCGCCACATCGGCCACCGGATTGCTGACGGCGCCCGAGCCCACACCCTCCAGCAAGGCCGCCACGCTGCTGGCATGGCAGAGGCGGGTGCAGTGGTCCACGTTGTTGCTGCCAAAACCGGTGCGCACCAGCTTTTGGAACAAATAAGCCTCTTCGTTGCTGCCCTTGGCCGAGCCAAAACCGGCCAAGGTCTGCGGGCCGTGTTGATCACGCAATTGCTTCAAACCCCCTGCCGCCAGCGCCAGCGCTTCGTCCCAGCTTGCCTCGCGGAAAACCTGGCGCCAGTCATCCGGCCTGGCGGCATCGCTGCCGCTTTTGGCCACGCCGGGCTTGCGGATCAACGGCGTGGTCAGGCGCTGGTGATGGTGCACGTAATCAAAGCCGAAGCGGCCCTTGACGCACAGCCGGCCGGCATTGGCCGGGCCGTCACGGCCGTCCACCGCAACGATTTGGTTGTCGCGTACTTTGTAGGTCAGCAAGCAGCCCACGCCGCAGTAGGGGCAGACCGAATCCACGGTCTTGTGCACGCGCTGGTCGCCTTGCAGGGATTTGTTGCTCAGCGCGCCGGTGGGGCAGGCTTGCACACATTCACCGCAACCCACGCAAGAGCTGTTGCCCATCGCGTCGCCCAGGTCAAACACCACCTGGGTCTGGGCGCCGCGGTGGCGCAGGCCGATCACGTCGTTCATCTGGGTCTCGCGGCAGGCCCGCACGCAGCGGGTGCACTGGATGCAGGCGTCCAGGTTGACGGCCATCGCCGGGTGGCTCAAATCGGCCGCCGGCTGCGGGCGTTGCAAGGCCAGCAGCGCCGGGCGGGGTTTGACGCCCATCCTTGCCGCCCAGTCGCTCAGCTCACCATGGGGACGGCTGGCATCACCGTCGATCCACTGGCTGCCTTGCGCGGGCACATCGGCCAGCAGCATCTCCAGCACCAGGGTCTGGCTTTTGCGGGCACGCTCGCTGCTGGCTGCTACCACCATGCCGGCATGCACCGTGCGGCAGCAGCTTGGCGCCAGCACACGCTCACCGGCCACCTCCACCATGCAGGCGCGGCAATTGCCATCGGCGCGCAGGCCGGGGCTGTGGCACAGGCGTGGGATTGCTACGCCTTCCCGATCGGCCACTTGCAGGATGGTCTCGCCGGGCCGGGCTTCAACCGTCTGGCCGTCCAGCGTGATGTGGAACGGCGCGTGGTGAATCGCAGCGTGATCGCTCATGGCTTGACCACCAGTTCATCGGCAAAGTAGCGCTGCACGCAGCGGATCGGATTGGGCGCGGCCTGGCCCAGGCCGCAGATCGAGGCATCGCCCATCACCTGCGCCAGGTCGTCCAGCGTGGGCTGGTCCCACACCGGTACGGCCATCAGCCCGGCGGCCTTGTCGGTGCCCACCCGGCACGGCGTGCACTGGCCACAGCTTTCGTCGGCAAAAAACCGCATCGCGTTCAGCGCCGCGTCCCGCGCCAGATCGTGCTGGCCCAGCACCACCACGGCGGCCGAGCCGATGAACACACCGTGCGGCTGCAAGGTGTCAAAGTCCAGCGGCAGATCGGCCAGGCGGGCCGGCAGGATGCCACCCGAGGCACCGCCCGGCAGGTAGCCATACAGCCTGTGGCCCTCGGCCATGCCACCGCAGAACTCGTCGATCAGCTCCAGCAAACTGATGCCGGCTGGCGCCAGTTTGACGCCGGGCTCACGCACCCGGCCGCTGACACTGAAGCTGCGCAGGCCCTGGCGGCCACGCCGGCCGAACGCGGTGAACCAGGCCGGGCCACGTTCGACGATGTCGCGCACCCAGTACAGCGTCTCCAGGTTTTGCGCCAGGGTGGGCAAGCCAAACAAACCGCGCTGGGCGATGTAGGGCGGGCGCAGACGCGGCTCACCACGCTTGCCTTCGATGCTTTCCAGCATCGCCGATTCTTCACCGCAGATATAGGCACCGGCGCCGCGACGTAGCTCGATGCGTGGCAACGGGCACGGTGGGTTGGCCTGCAAGCGCGCCAGTTCGCATTGCAGGATCGCGCGGCAGCCGGCGTATTCATCACGCAGGTACAAGTAAACGGCCTCGGTGCCCACCACCTGCGCGGCGATCAGCATGCCTTCCAGAAAGCGGTGCGGATCACGCTCCAGGTAAGTGCGGTCTTTGAAGGTGCCGGGCTCGCCCTCGTCGATGTTGACGGCCAGCAAGCGCGGGCCGTCGAAATCACGCACGATGCGCCACTTCTTGCCGGCCGGAAACCCCGCGCCGCCCAGGCCGCGCAGGCCGGAGTTTTCCATCGTCTGCAGCAGATCGTCGGCACCGTGCTCGCCGTTGACCACCGCTGCGGCCAGCCGGTAGCCCCCGGCAGCGCGGTAGGCGTCGTAGCCAACGTAGGCGGGGGCGATGTTGGTCCCAGGCCCGGTGATCGCGGCCGGTGCCAGCGTGGCGGGATCAAAGCTTGCGTCGTCGGCCGGCAGCGGGTGCGCTCGCTGGCCAGCGGCGATCTGCGCCTGCACACTGGCCAGCGTGGCCATCGCCACCGGCACGGTGCCCACCACGGCCACCGGCGCCTGCTCGCAGCGGCCCACGCAAGGGGCGGTCAACACCCGCACATCCGGCCCCAGGGTTTGGGCCAGCCCGGCCAGCAAGCCCAAAGCACCGGCCATCGCACAAGACTGGCCGCTGCACACCCGCAGCGTCAGCCTGGGCGGCACGGCGTCATCGGGCAGGATGCTGAAGTGGTGATAAAAGCTGACCACCTCGGTGACCTCGGCCAGGCCCAGCCGCATCACGTCGGCCAGCGCCACCAGGTGGCGCTCGAACAGCGCGCCAAAGTGGTCGTTCAGCAAGTGCAGTTGCTCGATCAACTGGTCGCGCAAATACGGCCCGGGGCCCAGCACGGCCAGCAACTCGGCGCGCGCCAGCGCATCGGGCTGGCGGCCCTTGAGTTGGCGCCGCGCTTGGCGCATGTCATGGAGCCGGATCGGAGCCGGCGGTGCTGCTGGTGCTGGTGGCGGAAGGGTCACGGCTCAGGCTTGCCAAGGTGGAACAACCCCCATCATCGCGGACCGGGGCAAGCACTGTCCAATCGCCGCGCCGCGCTGGCGCTCAGCGCGGCTTGCGGGCGGGCACTTTGGTTGACGTGGGGGTGGACGCTGGGGTGGATTTGGTGGCGGTGGCGGATGTGGCGGTGGATGCAGAAGTGCGCGCCGCCGCGAACACCAGCTCGCGCAGAAACTTCACTGCCGGCTCGCTGGCCACACGCGGGTGCCAGTACAGGTGGATGCCGATCGCCGGGATGTCGATTGGCAGCTTCACCGCCTTGATCGCCGCAATCGGTGCAAACAGCTCGTACACCTCGCGCGGAATCACCGCCACCTGGTCGCTGGCGGCCACGATGAACGGTATGGCGGACACATGCTGGGTGCTCATCTGCACGGTGCCCTGCAGATTGTGCTGGCGCAGTTGTGCATCCAGCCAGGCCCGGGTCACCGGCACGGCCGGTGTGTCGATCTGCGGTGTGCGGGCAAAATCGCGCAGCGTCATGGTCTCGCCGATGCGGGGATGGTCGCGCCGCACCACGCAGACGTAATCGCGCTGGTACAGAAGCTGGTGCAGCAGCACTCCGTGGGGCTGCGGAAAATGGCCGGCAGCCACGTCCATCTCGCCCGACGCCAGCGCGCTGGTGATCGATTCAAGCTGCACCAGCACCGGTGCCAGCCGTGCATGCGGCGCCGCAACCGCCAGGTGCTGCACCAGCCTGGGCAGCAGCGTGATGGCGCCGATCTCGTTCAGGCCGATGCGGAACTCGCGCTCGGTAATGGCGGGATCAAACGCCGCCAGGCCGGCGATCTCGGTGTCGATGATGCGCAGCACACGCCGCGCCGGCTCTGCCAGCCGCTGCGCAAACGGCGTGGCCGCCATGCGGTTGCCCACCCGCACAAACAACGGATCGGCAAAACGCCGGCGCATGCTGTCAAGCTGGTAGCTCAGCGCCGATTGGGTCAGGCCCAGGCGCTGCGCGGCCCGCGTCACGGTGCCGTCCTGCAACAAGGCCAGCAGGGCTTTCAGGTCGCCAAGCTGCGGTTCCTGGTTATCGAATTTACCCATGACCTTTATCGAAGTGATGACCTATCCGGAGCATGTGTCAATGCTTAAGCTTCGTCAATTCGAAAAGGAGCGGCGCGATGCTGGAGACCGATGTGCTGGTGGTGGGCGGTGGCCCGGTGGGTTTGTCGCTGGCACTGGAACTGGGCTTGCAAGGCTTGCGCTGCCTGCTGGTTGAAAAACACGACCGGGCCGGCCAGGCGCCACGCGCCAAAACCACCAACGTGCGCTCGCGCGAGCTGATGCGCCGCTGGGGCATCGCCGGCCGGCTGGCGGCGGCATCGCCTTTTGGGGTTGATTACCCGTCCAACGTGGTGTTTGCCACCCGGCTGGCCGGGCGCGAGCTGGCACGCTTCGAAAACGCCTTCTGCTGCGCGCCGCTGCGCGACCCGCGTTTTGCCGAGCATGCGCAGTGGATTCCGCAATACAAGGTGGACGCGGTGTTGCGTGCACGCGCCGCCGAGTTTGCCGGCGTGACGCAACGCATGGCCACCCGGCTGGACGACTGGACCGAGCTGGCCAACGGCATTGAGGCCAAGCTGACCGATGCGGCCACCGGCCAGCCGCTGCGGGTGCGGGCCCGCTACCTGGTGGGCGCAGACGGTGCCCGCAGCACCGTGCGCGAGCGCCTGGGCATCCGCATGGAGGGCCGGTCGCCGTTGTCGCACAACCACAACATCGTGTTCCGCTCGCCGGGCCTGGCGCAGCGCCACGGCCTGGGGCCGGCGGTGATGTACTGGCTGGTCAACGCCGAGGTGCCGTCGGTGGTGGCGCCGCTGGACCAAAACGACCTGTGGACCTTTGGTTGCCCCAAGCTCGGGGATGGCCACAGCGACGCCGACCTGGTGGCGCTGATCCGCAGCGCGCTGGGCCTGGGCGAGATCGAGATCCAGGTTGTCAGCCGTGATGCCTGGACCGCCCACGAGCTGATGGCCACCCACTACCGCCACGGCCGGGTGTTCCTGGCCGGCGACGCCTGCCACCTGCATCCGCCCTACGGTGGGCATGGCATGAACATGGGCATCGCCGATGCCGTCGATCTGGGCTGGAAGCTGGCGGCGGTGCTGCGGGGCTGGGGCGGCGAGCGCCTGCTGGACAGCTACGAGGTCGAGCGCCGCCAGGTGCACCGACGCGTCATCGACGAGTCGGTGGCCAACCATGCCCACAGCTCGCGCAGCCTGGCCGTCGAAGGCATCGAGGCCGAAGGCCCAGCCGGCGATGCGGTGCGCGCCACGGTTGCGGCGCAGATCCTGGCCCACAAGCGTGCCGAGTTCGATTCGCTGGCGCTGGTGATCGGCAGCCGCTATGCCGATTCGCCGGTGTTGGCGGCCGACATCGGCGCGGCGGCGCCAGCGGCCGATTCAAGCACCTACCGGCCCAGCGCCAGCCCGGGGTCCCGCGCGCCGCATGCCTGGCTGGCCGAGGGCCGGGCGCAGGGGGCGTCGCTTTACGACCATTTTTTGGTCGATGGCCTGACCTTGCTGGTCACCCGGCCGGCCGCAACCAGTGCGGCCGACATGGTGGCCAGCGCCGCAGCCGACGCCGGCATTCCGCTGCGGGTGATCGCACCACCGGCGCCGCAACTGCAGGCGCTTTACGGCGCCGACCTGGCCCTGATCCGCCCCGACCAGCATGTGGCCTGGCGTGGCAACCACAGCGCCGACGCCTGCGCCGCGCTGACGCTGGCCGTGGGCCGCTGCCCCCACAAAACCTTGACGGAAACCAACCCTTGAAGCCCTGCAATCCCCCCCGCACCCACCTTCGCAGCCACCTTCGCAGCCACGCTGTCCACCGGCGTGCGCTGTGCGCCGCTGCACTGGCGATCGCCGCCATCGGCAGCCCTGCCCAATCGAATGACTGGCCCACCAAGCCGGTGCGCTGGATGCTGCCAGCGGCTGCCGGCACCGCGCCCGACATCATGGCGCGCGTGATTGGCGACAAGCTGGGCGCGATGTGGCGCCAGCCGGTGGTGATCGAGAACAAGCCCGGCGCTGGTGGCCTGATCGGCCTGACCGGTGTGAAAACCGGCGAGAAAGACGACCACACGTTTGTCTTTGCCCCGGCCTCGGTCTACACGCTGACGCCTTACCTGTACAAAAGCGCCCACGTTGACCTGGTGCGCGACTTTGTACCAGTGGCCATGATCGCGGTGGGACCGATGATGATCGCGGTCAGCGCCACGTCGCCGGCCGACAGCTTGTCCGATCTGATCGCCATCGCACGGCGCGACCCGGACAAGTTTGTCGTCGCCACCACCACGCAATACTCGCTGCCGCACCTGGCCACCGACGTGCTGGCGCGCGCGGCCGGGGTGCCGCTGCGCTCGGTGCCGTATGCCAACAGCGGGCAGAGCATTGCGGCCGTGGTCAGTGGCGATGCGCAGATGCTGATCGACGGCATCCCACCTATCGAGGCCATGGTCAAGGGCAAGCGGCTGAAGGCGGTGGCCGCCTTCTCTGACGGCCGCCTGCCAGACCGGCAACAGTTGCCCGCGGTGGCGGAAACCTACCCGGCGCTGGTGATCAACGGCTGGTTTGGGGTGGTCGCGCTGCAGGGCACCAGTGCCAAGGCGATCGAGCGCCTGAACCGCGACATCGGCAGCGTGCTGGCGATGCCCGATGTGCAGGCCAAGTTCGAGGCCTTTGGCGTCTATCCGAAACCGATGTCGCCGGCACAGTTTGGCAGCTTCTGGTCCGATGAGCGAAAGCGCTGGGAAAAGGTGTTGCAAGACCTTGGCGCGCAGCCGTTGGTGCAATAACGAGTGGCAAACAAGGAGTGGCAATGAAGATCGAACTTGAAACCGCGTACATCGGCCTGGACTGCAGCAACCCCGGCGCCGTGGCAACCTATCTGCGTGAGGTTGTCGGCCTGATGCCGGGTGAGCCAATGGCGGGGGCCGAGAGCACCTGGCGGGTTGACGCCAAGGCCCAGCGCCTGTGGCTGCAGCACGGCGAGCACGACGATGCCGCCTGCTTTGGCCTGCAGGCCACCGACGCCGCCGCCTACCAGCGTGTGCTGGCGCGGCTGCAGCAGGCCGGCGTGGCGTGCACCGCGCTGACACCGGCACAAAAGGCCTTGCGCGGTGTGCAAGATGGCGTGGCCATGGCCACGCCCTGGGGCGTGCCGCTGGAGGTGGTGCAAGGCCTGGCCGAGGCAAAAACACCGTTTGCCAGCGCGCATTTCCCGGCCGGCCTGGTCACCGATGGGCAGGGCTTTGGCCACGCTGTGTTCCTGGTCGGCAACGCCGCCGATTACGAGGCATCACGCCGGTTCGTGATCGACGCGCTGGGGCTGAAGCTGAGCGATTGGTTGCGCCTGCCGATGGGCGAGATCGAGATGCTGGTCTCGTTTTTTCACTGCAATGCGCGCCACCACTCGATCGCCATCGGCTTTGTGCCGATGCCGGTGCTGCCGCAAAAGCTGCACCACATCAACTTTGAGGTCAGCCAGGTGGCGGTGGTGGGCGCGGCCTACCAGCGTGCGCTTCAGACTGCCACACCGCTGGCCAACACGCTGGGCCAGCATGCGAATGACGGCATGGTCAGCTTCTACAGCCTCAGCCCAGGCGGCTGGGCGGTGGAGATCGGCGCCACGGGGCGCGCCATCACCGAAGGCTGGGCCGACGTACGCGAGTACGACCGTATCAGCGACTGGGGCCATCAACCGCCCGACGTGCTCAAGCAGATGCTTGCTGCCAACGGCTCAGCTCAGTAAGAAGGAATCCCATGCGACTCGTGACTTTCTCCTGCCGCGGCAGGACCTCCATCGGCAAGCTGCACGCGGACCAGATCATCGATTTGCCGGCTTCCGACTCTTCGCTCCCAGCAAGCATGCGCGAACTGCTGGCCGGCG
>JANOBL010000102.1:0-12823 GCA_031411635.1 Betaproteobacteria bacterium | reverse complement strand
GCCTTCGGCCGCCTCCCCCCAGGGGGCGACGCCAGCGGCCCGGCAAAGCCGGCTTTGCGGCGTCCGCTGGGCTGGGGTCGCCTTGCGTAACTTGCCACTTCCGGTGGCTTGCCGAGAACTCCAATGAGCACTCCGCTGTTCCACCCGCTGCGCGTGCGCGCGGTCGAGCCCGATACCGCCGAGGCGGTGATCGTCACGTTCGAGGTGCCGCAAGACCTGCGCGATGCCTTCGGCTTCACCCAAGGCCAGTACCTGACGCTGCGCAAGCTGATCGACGGCGTGGACCTGCGGCGCTCGTACTCGATCTGCGCCGGCATCGACGACGGCGAGTTGCGCGTGGGCGTGCGCAAGGTCAAAGGCGGGGTGTTCTCCAACTGGATCAACGAGCAGCTCAAGCCCGGCGACACCATCAGCGTGATGGCGCCGCAGGGCCGCTTCTTTGTGCCGATAGAGCCGGCAGCGCACCGCCACCATGTGGGTTTTGCCGGCGGCAGCGGCATCACGCCGATCCTGTCGATCATGAAAACCGTGCTGGGGCGTGAGCCGCACAGCCGCTTCACGCTGGTGTACGGCAACCGCTCGCTCAAGTCCACGATGTTCAAGGAGGAGATCGAGGATCTGAAAAACCGCTACATGACCCGGCTGGTGCTGCAGCATGTGTTCAGCGACGAGCACACCGATTCACCGCTGAGCATGGGCCTGATGAACCGCGACAAGATAGGCGAATTGCTGGCCACGGTGTTGCAGCCCCAGGGCATTGCCCATGCCTATGTCTGCGGCCCGTTCCAGATGAACGACGAGGCCGAGGCTGCGCTGCTGCTTGCCGGTGTCCCCGAAGAGCGCATCCACATCGAGCGCTTCGGCGTGGCCGCACCAGCCGGCGGCACGGCGGCACCGGTGGGCGCGGTGATCCATGAGGCCAGGCCGGGTGATGCCGAGTTGGCGCGCATCGTGATCGTGCGCGACGGCCTGCGGCGCGAGATCGAGTTCCGGCGTGAGCAGCCCAGCATCCTGGATGCCGCATCCGCCGCCGGGCTGGAAGTGCCTTTCTCGTGCACCTCGGGTGTGTGCGGCACTTGCCGGGCCAAGGTGGTGGAGGGTGATGTGCGCATGGAGCGCAACTTTGCGCTCGACAAGGCCGAGGTGGCGGCAGGTTTTGTGCTGACCTGCCAGGCGCATCCGATCACGCCGTATGTCGTCTTGTCGTTCGACGAGCGCTGAAATAACCCAACTCCGATGGCACGCGGCCGCGCAGCGAGATACGACGATCAGCGCGAGATGATCCTGGCGCAGGCCGCCGCACTGTTTGCGCAACGCGGTTACCCTGCCACGTCGATGAACCAGGTGGCCGAGGCCTGCGGCCTGTCCAAGGCCACGCTGTACCACTACTGCCGCGACAAATACGCGCTGCTGGTCAGCATTGCCGAAGGCCATGTCAACAAGCTGCACGCGCTGGTGCAAGAGGTGCTGGCGCAAGGCCTGGCACCCGAGTTACGCCTGCGCACGCTGATCCGCCGCATCGTCGAGGAATATGCCGGTGCCCAGCATGCGCACCGGGTGCTGACCGAGGACGTGCGCTTTCTCGAACCCGCCGACAGGCAGCGCATCCTGGACCAGGAGCGTGCGGTGGTGGCCGGTTTTGCGCAGGCCGTGGCAGGGCTGCGGCCCGAGCTGGCCAGCGCCGCGCTGGCCACGCCGATGACGATGCTGCTGTTCGGCATGATCAACTGGATGTTCACCTGGGTGCAGCCTGACGGTGAACTGGATTACGACGCGCTGGCACCGATGGTGGCCGACCTGTTTCTGGGTGGTTTGCCGGCGGTCAAGCCCTGATCTTTGAAAGCACAAACCATGACTTCCACACTTCAAAGCTACATCGGCGGCCGCTGGATCGGTCAACAACCCGGCATCACGCTGCGCAGCGCGATCAATGGCCGGCCCGTCTTTCACACCCATGCCGAGGCCATCGATTTTGGCGAGGCGGTGCACCATGCCCGACGCGTCGGTGTGCCGGCGCTGATGGCGCTGGACTTTCAACAGCGGGCTGCCGCGCTGAAGGCACTGGCCAAGTACTTGGGTGAACACAAGGAGTTGCTGTATGCCGTCTCGGCCCATACCGGCGCCACCCGCGCCGACGGCTGGGTCGACATCGAAGGCGGCAGCGGTACTTTGTCGGCCTATGCCGCTATCGGCAGCAACGAGCTGCCCTCGGGCAACCTGGTGCACGAGGGGCCGGCCATGCCGCTGGGCAAGCAGGGCGTTTTTGCCGGCAGCCACATCCTGGTGCCGCGTGGTGGGCTGGCGCTGCACATCAACGCCTTCAACTTTCCAGTTTGGGGCTTGCTGGAAAAGTTCGCGCCCAGCTTTCTGGCGGCTATGCCGTGCATCGCCAAGCCGGCCACCGCCACCAGCTACCTGACCGAGGGCCTGGTGCGGCTGATGCTGCAATCCGGCATCCTGCCCGAGGGTGCACTGCAGCTTGTGATCGGCGGCACTGGCGATCTGCTGGACCGGCTGGACGGGCAGGACGTGGTCACCTTCACCGGCTCGGCCGACACCGCCGCCAAGCTGCGGGTGCAAACCAACCTGGTGCGCTACAGCATCCCATTCAATGCCGAGGCCGATTCACTGAACTGCGCAATCCTGGCCGACGATGTGACACCCGACGACGAGGAATTCGAGCTTTTCATCAAGGAGGTGGCGCGTGAGATGACGGTCAAGGCCGGCCAGAAGTGCACTGCGATCCGCCGCGCCATCGTGCCGCGCCAGCACCTGGACGCCGTGGCCAGCGCACTGCGCGCGCGGCTGACCCGGGTGCTGGTGGGCGACCCGGCGGTGCAGGGCGTGCGCATGGGCGCGCTGGCCTCGCATGCCCAGCAAGCCGATGTGGCCGAGCGGGTGGCGCTGCTGCGGCGTGATGCCGAGCTGGTTTACGGCGCGGCAGAGAGCTTTGCGCCGCTGGGCGAAGGAGCGGCCGATGGTGCGTTTTTTGCGCCCACGCTGCTGCTGTGCAATCAGCCGCTGACGACGGATGCGGTGCATGACATCGAGGCCTTCGGCCCAGTCAGCAGCTTGATGCCGTATGACGGCATCGACCAAGCCATCACGCTGGCCGCCCGTGGCAAAGGCAGCCTGGTGGCCACCTTGGTCACCCGCAGCCCAAAACTGGCGGCGCAAGTGATCCCGCAGATGGCGGCCTGGCATGGCCGGCTGCACATCCTGGATCGCACATCGGCGCCGGAATCCACCGGCCATGGCTCACCACTGCCGCAGCTCAAACATGGCGGCCCGGGGCGCGCCGGGGGCGGCGAGGAGTTGGGGGGCCTGCGCGCGGTCAAACACTACCTGCAGCGTGCGGCGGTGCAGGGTTCACCGACGATGTTGTCGGCCGTCACCAGCGAGTTTGTGCGCGGCGCGGCACTGATCGAGACCGGCACGCATCCGTTCCGCCGGCACTTCGAAGAGTTGCAGATCGGCGAATCGCTGCTGACCCACCGCCGCACCGTCGGCGAGGCCGACCTGATCAACTTTGGCGGCATCTCGGGTGACTATTTCTACATGCACTTCGACGACGAGGCGGCCAAGGCCAGCCCTTTTGGCCAGCGCATCGCCCATGGCTACTTTGTGCTGTCGGCGGCGGCCGGGCTGTTTGTCTCGCCCGCGCCAGGCCCGGTGCTGGCCAACTACGGGCTGGATACGCTGCGCTTCGTCAAGCCGGTGGCGATAGGCGACACCATCCAGGCCAGGCTGACCTGCAAGCGCAAGATAGACCGAAACAAGAAAGACGCCAGCGGCCAAGGCCAGGGCGTGGTGGCCTGGGATGTGGAGGTGAGCAACCAGCGTGGTGAGCTGGTGGCCAGCTACGACATCCTGACCCTGGTGGCCAAAAAAACCTAAACTGTACAGTGAGCGCACTGCCAACGCCCGATGGGCCGCCCGATGTCACCGGCTTCGACCTGCGCGCCTTGCCCTAAGGCTTCCACGACAACCCCTACCGCTGGTACGCCGCGTTGCGCGCCCAAGGCCCCGTGCGCTGGATGCCCGATGGCAGTGTGCTGATCACCGGCTACCGCGAATGCGAGGCGGTGTACCGCGATGCGCGCACCTTCACGTCTGACAAAAAAGCCGAGTTCGGCCCCAAGTACGGCATCGGCAGCCCGCTGTACCAGCACCACACCAGCAGCCTGGTGTTCAACGACCCACCGTTGCACACGCGGGTGCGGCGGCTGATCGCCGGGGCCTTGACGCAGCGCGCCACCGATGCGTTGGCGCCCGCACTCATCACCTGGGTAGACCATTTGCTGGACCGCATGGCGGCCAAGGCCGCACGCGGCGAGCCGGTGGACCTGATAGCA
Source organism: Betaproteobacteria bacterium (assembly GCA_031411635.1). Classification (GTDB taxonomy): domain Bacteria; phylum Pseudomonadota; class Gammaproteobacteria; order Burkholderiales; family Burkholderiaceae_C; genus Pseudaquabacterium. Next base: position 8,468 of record JANOBL010000102.1, on the reverse strand, counting down.
GACTTTGCATCGGCGATTCCGATCGAGGTGATCGGCAACCTGCTGGGCGTGCCGCCGGCTGAGCGTGGCCCGCTGCGCGACTGGTCGCTGGCCATCCTGGGCGCGCTGGAGCCCAGCCTGGACGCCAATCAGCTTGAGCGTGGCCACCGCGCGGTAACCGAGTTCAGCACCTACCTGCAAGCCCTGGTGGCGCAGCGCCGCGCCCACCCGGGCCACCCGGCGCACGACGTGCTGACCCGTTTGATCCAGGGCGAGGCCGGTGGCGAGCAATTGACCCCCGACGAGTTGCACCAGAACTGCATCTTCATCCTCAATGCCGGCCACGAGACCACCACCAACCTGATAGCCAATGGCTTGATGGCGCTGCTGCAGTGGCCCGATCAGCGTGCGCTGCTGATCGAACAACCGGCGCTGATGCCCGATGCGGTGGAAGAGTTCTTGCGCTTTGAAAGCAGCAACCAGTTGGGCAACCGCATCAGCACCGCCGCGGCCCTGGTGGGCGGTGTGCAACTGCCCGCTGGCACGCGCATTACGCTGTGCATTGGCGCGGCCAACCGGGACCCGGCGGTGTACCGCGATCCCGATGTGCTGGACATCCGCCGCAGCCCGAACCGCCATCTCGCCTTCGGCTTTGGTGTGCACCAATGCGTTGGCCTGAGCCTGGCGCGGTTGGAAGCGCGGGTGGCGATCAGCCACTGGTTGCAGCGCTTTCCAAACTACGCGCTGGCCGGGCCGGCGCAACGCGGCGGGCGGGTGCGGTTTCGGGGTTATCTGCGGCTGCCGCTGTGCAGTTTGTGACCGCTGAGGTCCGGCTTGCTGGGCGCCGAAATATCGGTGCGGCAGCTTGTGCCAGGCTGGCAAAGCCCCGTTTTTGCCTTAGCCTTCAGCCCGCAATGCCTGTTGTCGCAACCGGCTGCACATCGCCCATGCAACCGCCACCGTCAACCCCCACCCACCCGCCAGCACTGTCCGACAGCGAGGCCCGCTACCGCGCCATCGTCGAGGAGCAGGTGGACATGATCTCGCTGGCCTTGCCCGACGGCACGCTGCTCTATGTCAACCCGGCTTACGCCCGGCACTTTGGCAAGCAGCCGGACCAGATGATCGGCGTCAACCTGTACGATTTTGTCGGCCCGCAAGACCGCGAGCCGGTGCGCCAATTGCTGGCCCGGGTGATGGCCTCGGGCCACAGCGTGCACAGCGAAAACCGCATGCGCGCGGCAGACGGCAGCGAGCTGTGGGTGGCCTGGACCAATGGTGTGCAGATCGATGGCCGGCAACAGCGCTTGCTGCATTCGGTAGGCCGCGACGTTACCCAGCGCAAATTGGCCGAGCTGGCGCTGCGTGCCAGCCAGGCCTTTCTGGAGCGCACCGGCCGGGTGGCCGGCGTGGGCGGCTGGGAGCTGGAGATCGCCAACGGCCAGATCACCTGGTCCGACCAGACCCGGCGCATCTACGGCGTGGATGCCCATTACCAGCCCACGCTGGCGGCGGCAATTGACTTCTTTGCCCCGCAGGCGCGGCCGATCATCAAGGCGGCCGTCCAGCGTGGCATCACCCGCGGTGAGCCCTGGGACTTGCAACTGCCGCTCATCACCGCTGCCGGCCGCCAGATCTGGGTTCGTGCGGTGGGCGAGGCCGAGTTTGAGCAAGGCCAGGCGGTGCGCTTGCTGGGTGCCATCCAAGACATCACCGAGCAGCGCCGGCTTGAGCAGCGGCTCAGCGACAGCGAGTGTTTTCTGCACCAATTGACCGACAGCCTGCCGCTGCGCATCGCCTATGTGGATGACCAGCGGCGTTACCGCTTCGTCAACCAGGCCTTGCTGCAGCATTTTGGGCGCGAGCGGGACCAGGTGCTGGGCCGCACCCGCGCCGAGTTGCGGCCTGGCGACAACGACGAGCTGTTTGGCCAGCGGGCGCGCGCGGCCCTGGCGGGCCAGGCGCAGAGCTTCGAGTTTGAAGAGACGGTTGACGGCGCGCTGCGCAGGTTCGAGAACCGCCTGGTGCCAGACCGTGACGACGCCGGCCGGGTGCGTGGTTTTTTTGTCACCGGCATCGACATCACCGAGCGCAACGCCGCCGAGCGGGCGCTGCGTGAGCTGGTGACGATCTTTGACAACACCACCGACTTTGTCGTGCAGACCGATTGGCGTGGCCAAATCAACTACATGAACCCTTCAGCCCGGCGCGCCGTCGGGCTGCAGGCGGACGAGCCAGTGGCGCAGCGCAATTTTGCCGAGTTCAACACCGCAACCACGAACCGGCTGTTTGCCCAGACCATCGTGCCGGCGGTCAAGGCTGGCACGGTGTGGGTGGGCGAGACCAGTCTGAACCTGGCGGGCCGCTCCGCCGTGCCGATGAGCCACATGGTCATTGCCCACCGCGATGCGTTGGGCCGGGTTGATCGCTACTCGTCGGTGATCCGCGACATCTCGGCCGAGGTGCAGGCCCAGCGAGACGTGCAGCGCCAGACGGCAACGCTGCATTCGGTCACCGAGGCCATCCCGGCCACCGTGGCGGTGGTGGGCAGTGACGGTGCCTACCGCTTTGTCAACGGGGCGTTTGAGCGCTGGTGTGGCCTGCCGCGTGACCACATCCTGGCTCGCCAGGCCAGCGATGTGCTGGGCGCGGCGGAATTTGCGCGCCAATCGCCGTGGATGTTGCGGGCGCTGGCCGGCGAGGCGGTGGACTTCACGCTGGCTTACGCCACGCCCGACGGTGTGACGCACCGGGGCTTGAGCTACGTGCCACTGCGGCTGGCGTCCGGCGCCACCGATGGTTTTGTGGTCGTGACCCAGGACATCACGGCGCAAAAGCGCGAAGAAGCGCGGCTGTTGCAGCTCGCGCAGCGTGACCCGCTGACCGGCCTGCTGAACCGCGCCGGATTTGAGTCCGGCCTGGCACCGCTGCAGCAGCCCGGCGGCCCGGTGGGCCTGGCCGTGCTGTACATCGATCTGGACAACTTCAAGCCGGTCAACGACAGCCATGGCCATCCGGCCGGTGACCAGGTGCTGCAGTTGTTTGCGCGCCGGTTGTCGGCGCTGGTGCGGCCCAGCGATCTGGTGGCGCGGCTGGGCGGTGACGAGTTTGCGATCGTGCTGGCCGGCTTGCGCGAGCCGGTCAATGCCCAGACCGTGGCCGACAAGGTGCTGGCCGCCGCCAGGACGCCGTTCCAGGTCGGGCCGCTGCAATTGACCCTCAGCGCCAGCATCGGCGTGGCGTACAGCAATGCACCCAACCCGGCCTGGCGCGAGCTGCTGGTGCAGGCCGATGCCCACTTGCTGCAGGCCAAGGCGGGGGGCAAGGGGCGGCGGGCGGGTTGACCCCCTCAACCCCAGCCGCGCATTGCCCGCATGCAGCACAGCGCGGTGCAGATGGGCCAGCAAGTGCCGCACCGCCGGCTTGTGCATCGCGTCAACGCGCGCGATGGCGCGCAGGGTCAGCTCCAGCGGGCCTTCCATGACCGGCACCACGGTCATGAACGGCGCTGCCGCTGGATGCGTGGCAATCAACGACGGCATCAGCCCGACACAATCGCCATGGCCGATCAAGGCCTGCTGGCTGTCGGCGTTGCCGCCGCTGCCTTGTCAAGCGCTGCCCAGGCGCAAACCTTCCCGACCAAAGCGGTGCGCATCGTCACGCCGTTTCCGGCCGGTGCCGGCCCCGAGGCCGTGCTGCGTGTGCTGGCCGAGAAGCTGCAAAAAAAAAAGTGGGGCCAGCCGGTCATCATCGAGAACAAACCCGGTGCCAACGGCTTTATTGCGATCGATTCGTTCAAGCGCGGCGCCACCGATGGCCACGACCTGATCAGCGCCTTCATCAGCGCCGAATCCACCAAATACGCCGACGTGATCAAGCGCGCCAAGATCGCGCTGGATTGACCCGCTGGCTTGTTTGGCCAGGCGCCGCAAGAGGGCTTGTCGGAAGTGCGTTTTTGGCGCCGTCCACGATGATGTTGGGCATCACATTGGAGACACCACGATGAACCGCTTTCTCCGCCCGTTGTGGGCCACGGCCCTGGGCCTGGCACTGCAGCAACCTGCCCAGGCTGCCGAGACCATCAAGATCGCCAACATCGTTGAGCTGTCGGGCGCCGGCGCCACCTCGGGCACCAATTTCAAGAACGGGGTGGAGCTGGCGGTCAAGGAGATCAATGCCAGCGGCGGCATCCTGGGCCGCAAGATAGAAACCACCACGGCCGACACTCAAAGCAACCCCGGCGTGGCCAAGGGCCTGGTCACCAAGGCCATCGACGACAACGTGTTTGCGGTGTTTGGCCCGGTGTTCTCGGGTTCGATCATGGTCAGCATGGCCGAGACGCGGCGCGCCGAGGTGCCCAACTTCACCGGTGGCGAGGCGGCGGCGATCACCAAGCAGGGCAACCCGTACATCTTTCGCACCAGCTTCACACAAGACACCGCAATGCCCAAGGTGGCGCGCTACATCGCCAATGGCTTGAAGGCCAAGACGGTGGCGCTGATCTATGTCAACAACGACTACGGCAAGGGTGGACGCGACGCGTTCATCAAGTCGCTGGAAGCGCTGGGCATCAAGGTGATTGCCGACATCTCCACCGACCAGAACCAGATCGATTTTTCGGCCCCGGTGCAAAAGGCCAAACAGGCCAATGCGGATGTGATCTTTGTCTACACCAACGAGGAAGAATCGGCCCGCGCCTTGCGCGAGTTGCGCAAGCAAGGCGTCAACAAACCCATCGTCGGCGAGACCACCCTGGTGGGCCAGAAAGTGATCGAGCTGGCCGGTGAGGCGGCCAACGGTGCGGTGGCCCATGTGGGCTTGACGGTGGATGCGCCGATCCCGGCGATGCGCGCCTTCCGCGCCCGCTTCGAACGGGAATACAAATACGTCACCGACCACAACGGCATCAAGGGCTACACCGGCATCTTTTTGCTGAAGGCGGCGATCGAGAAGGTGGGCAAGTTCGACCGCAAGGCGGTGGCCAGCGCGCTGCACGGCCTGCATGTCACGGCGGCGCAGCAGCCAGGTGTGATCATGGATGTCAGCGTGGACGCCAATGGCGACCTGGACCGGGCCAGCTTTTTGGTCGAGGCGCGCAACGGCAAGCAGGAGGTGAAAGAAACGCTGCCGGCGCTGGGCAAGCCCTGACGTGGGGCGGCGATGAGCGTTTTTGACGAACCCAAGGTGGATTGCCACAACCATGTGCTGGACCCGGCACGTTTTGCCTACGCCAGCGACGTGGCCTACCGCCCGGCTGGGCGGGAGATCGCCACCCGGGACCAGCACCGCCGGGTGATGGATGCCTACGGCGCCCGGCATGCACTGCTGGTGGGCCCCAACTCGGGCTACGGCAGCGACAACCGCTGCCTGCTGGATGCGCTGGCGCAAAGCGGCGGCCGTTACAAGGGCATCGCGGTGCTGGCGCACAACACCGGGCGCGAGGCGCTGCTGCGGCTCAAGGCGGCTGGTGTGGTGGGCGTGGCCTTCAACCCGACGATCTTCGGTGTGGCGCATTTCAGCGATGCCGGGCCGCTGATGCGCCTGCTGGCCGATCTGGACATGTTTGTGCAGGTGCAGGTAGAGGCTGACCAGATGGTGGCGCTGGCACCGAGGCTGCTGCACAGCGGTGCGCGCCTGTTGATCGACCATTGTGGCCGGCCCGTGCCCGCTGCCGGTTTGCAGCAGCCCGGTTTCCAGGCCGTGCTGGGCCTGGCGCGCAGCGGCCGGGCAGCGGTCAAGCTGTCGGGCTACCAGAAGTTCTCGGCCGGACCTTTGCCGTATGCCGATGCCCGGCCGTACTTCAACGCACTGGTGGAAACCTTCACGCTGGATGGGTGCTTGTGGGGCTCGGACTGGCCGTTCCTGAAAGCCACCGAGCGGCTGGATGTCGGGCCGCTGCTGCACCTGGTGCAAGACTGGTTGCCCGATGCGGCAGACCGGCGCCGCTTGTTCTGGGACACGCCGTGCCGGCTGTTTGGTTTTGAGGGCGCCGCCACGGCGTAGTGGCTGAACGTGCTGGCAACCCTGCGGCCTAACATCGCCGGATGCCAACCCAGCGCAAGCCCGCATCGAAGACCGAGCATGTCCAGCCCTATGTGCAAGAGACGCTGACCACGCTGGCGCTGCACTTCTCCATCGGCGAGCTGCAAAGCCGCATGGACATCCGCCGGCCCGACGCGCTGGACCTGGAATACACCCGGCTGATGATGGGCTTTTTGCTGTTCAACCCGGCGCCGCAGCGGCTGGCGATGATCGGCCTGGGGGGTGGCTCGCTGGCCAAGTTCTGCCACCGCCACTTGTCACGCACCCAAATGGTGGTGGTTGAGATCAACCCGCATGTGCTGGCCTTGCGCAATCGCTTCCGGGTGCCACCCGACGGCCGACGCTTGCAGGTGTTGCTGGGTGATGGCGCGCAGTTTGTGCGCCTGCCGCCCGGGCGCTTTGACGTATTGCTGGTGGATGGTTTTGACTACGACGGCCTGCCCGAAGCCCTCAGTTCACAGCGCTTTTACGACGACTGTTTTGAGGCCTTGATGCCCGGTGGCTTGCTGGTGGTCAACCTGCACATCGGCCATCCACTGCATTTGCAGCATTTGGAGCGCCTGCGGCGCAGCTTTGGCGGTGCGCTGCTGGCGGTGGACGACAGCGACGGCAGCAACAGCATCGTGTTTGGCGACAAGGGTGGGCACCTGGCGGCCTTGCGCATCGGCCCGCTGCGTGCGCCGCGTGGGCTGGGCGATGCCGCCTGGGCCTCGCTGCAGCCCGAGATGGCGCGTTTGCTGTCGGCGCTGCAGGCCGAGCTGGCCTGAATAGCGACAGTTCAGCCGGCTTCGGCCAGCATCACCGCAAACCAGGCCTGGCTGTCGGTCCAGGTCCGCACCCGGCCAAAGCCGGCATCGTGCAGCAGCACTGCAAAGTCATCGGCCCGCCATTTGTACGAGTTCTCGGTGTGCAGCCGTTCAGCAGCCGCAAACACCCGCTGCCCACCCGGCCAGCACACGGTGGTGGCGCCGCGTGCCTCCAGGTGCATCTCGATGCGCGACAACACCGGGTTGAACAGCGCCAGGTGGCGCCAGTCGCGCAGCTTGAAATCACTGCCCATCAGCCGGTTCAGGTGGTTCAGCAGGTTGAGGTTGAACGCTGCAGTAACGCCCAGTGCATCGTCGTAAGCCGGCTCCAGCAAGCTGGCAGGCTTGACCAGGTCCACCCCGATCAGCAACGCACCGCCGTTGGCCAGCGCGCGTGCCTCGCGCAGCAGCCGCAAGGCATCGGCCGGCTGGAAGTTGCCGATGCTGGAGCCTGGGTAGAACACCAGTGCCGGCCCATCCACCAGGCCGGGTGGCAGCAGCAGTTTGCTGGAAAAGTCCAGGCCCAGCCCCACCATCTCGATTGCAGGATGCTGGCGCTGTAGCTGCGCCAGCGATTGCTGCAAATAGTCCACCGAGATGTCGATCGCCAGATAACGCCTGGGCGCCAGTGGCTCGAACCAGCGTGCCGCCTTGGCGCTGTTGCCGGCACCCAGGTCGACCAGCGCGCTGATGCCGGCGGGGCCGAAGTGGCGGCGGATGGCGCTGGCCAGCGTGCCATCGGCGTCGGCCAGGATCGTGGCTTCAGTGCGCGTGGGGTAGTACTCGTCCAGTTCGGTGATCGCATCAAACAAGCGCGAGCCCAGTGCGTCGTACAAGAACTTGGGCGATACCTGCGCCGGTGTGGCCAGCAGGCCGGCCGCCGCCTCGGCCGCCAGCCGGGCCTGGTCACTGTGATGCATCTGGATGAACTGCGGGCTGGGCATCGCGTACGTCTTGGTCCGGTTGAAGCTGGCGCAATGTAGCAGCCTGCGCCACGCTGCAAGGCTTGTCCCGCTGCGCCGGGTTGGGATCAGCCGCAGCCCCCGACGCACTGGCCGGGGATCGGTTCCAATACGGCGCCAAGGCTGCCGGGAACGGCATGCCGACAACCCCTCACCGGAGCCCGACCGATGTTCAATCCCTCTTCCCCCCGCTGGGCCATGCGTTTTGGCAAAGGTTTTGGCAAAGCCCTGTTGGCCGGCGCATTGCTGGGCTTTGCCGCGCTGTCGCAGGCCCAAGCGGTGTTCCGCGTTACCGCGATCCCCGATGAATCGCCCACCGAGCTGGCGCGCAAGGCCGCGCCGCTGGTCAAGTACCTGGAGGCCAAGCTCGGCATGAAGGTCGAGTTCACGCCGGTCACCGACTACGCCGCTGCGGTGGAGACCCTGGTCAACCGCAAGATCGACCTGGCCTGGTTTGGCGGCTTCACCTTTGTGCAGGCCAATGTGCGCTCGGGCGGCAAGGTGATCCCGCTGGTGCAGCGCGAGGAGGACGAGCGCTTCAAGTCGGTGTTCATCACCAGTGACCCGGCCATCACCAAACTGGCCGACCTGAAGGGCAAGGACCTGAGCTTCGGCTCGCAAAGCTCCACCTCGGGCCATTTGATGCCGCGCAGCTTTTTGCTGCAGGTCGGCTTGAACC
>JANOBL010000101.1:0-4609 GCA_031411635.1 Betaproteobacteria bacterium | reverse complement strand
ACCGCGCTGGCGCTTCAACCAGGGTTTGTCAATCAACGTCGAAGCCCAGATGGACCCGGCCACCGCCCAAGGCCTGGCCGACCTGGGCCACCGCGTGGAGGTGTTGAACGACAGCTACCAGGATTTTGGCGCCGGCCAGTTCATCTGGCGGCTGGGCGATCCGGCGGTGCAAGGCTATGTGGCGGCCAGCGATCCCCGGCGCGACGGGCAAGTCGCCGGGTTCTGAGCCCTCCACGGGCAGGGGGAGGGTTGGGTGGGGGTCGAACCGCGTCAGTGAGTTCTCAGATTGAACCCCCATCCCAACCTTCCCTCTGGCAGGGGGAAGGGGTAAAACTCACGCGTTCAGCGCATCATCGATCGCCCGCAGCGCCTGCAACGGGTCCAGCGGCTTGGTCAAAAACTGTGCCGCCCCCGCATCAAAACACTCGTCGATGCGCTGCGGCCGGCTTTCGGCCGAGACCACGATCACCGGCGTGCCACGTTGCCTGGAGTCGGCAGCCAGCGTGCGCAGCACCTCGATGCCGGGCCGGTCGGGCAGGTCCAGGTCCAGCAGCACCAGATCGATGTCATGCGCCAGCGCCAGGCCCTCGGCGGCGCTGCGGGCGGTCAACAAGGTGATGCCGGGCCGGCGCTGCTGCAGCAGCGCACGCATCTCGCTGATGTCGGTGTCGTTGTCCTCGATGTACAGCACCGAGCCGATCAGCACGCCAGTCACCAGCGGTGCACTGCTGGTCACCACGCTGCGGCTGGGCTCGCCCACCGGGCGCTGCAGGCTCAGGCTGAACACCGAGCCCTCACCCTCGAGGCTGCTGACGGTCAGCTCGCCGCCCATCAAGCCGCTCAGTTTGCGGCATATCACCAGCCCGATGCCAGTGCCCTGGCTGCCCGGTGAGCCCGGTGTGCCGTGGCGCTCGCGCCCCAGCCGGTGAAACGGCGTGAACAGCTCGCCAACCTGGGCCTCGCTCATGCCGATGCCGGTGTCTTCCACCTCCACCATCACCTCGCCCACCGCGCCTGGCCGGGTGCGCAAGGTCACCCGCCCACCGGCCCGGTTGTACTTGATCGCATTGCCCAGCAGGTTGATCAGGATCTGGCGCAGCCGCAGCGCATCGGCCTGCACCCGGTCGGCCTGCGGTGACAGCGACAGCTCCACCGTCACCCGGCCCTGTTGCGCCGCCGGCTCCACCATCGTGGCGGCTTCTTGCGCCAGGTCGGCCAACGACACCGGCTCCAAGGTCAGGCGCAGGCTGCCGGCTTCCATGCGCGACAAATCCAGCACGTCGTTGACCATGTCCAGCAAATGCCAGCCGGCCTGGCGGATCTGCGCCAGGCCGTGGCGTTGGCTCAGCGGGTCGAGGCTGTCGTCGCCGTTGGTGGTCTCGCTGTTGCCCAGCATCTGGGCAAAGCCGACGATCGCGTTCAGCGGCGTGCGCAGCTCGTGGCTCAGGTTGGCCAGAAACTCGCTCTTGGTGCGGTTGGCCACTTGGGCTTCTTCGCGCTCACGCTCGGCCTCGCGCAGCCGCAGCACCGGGGTCAGGTCTTGCAGCGCGCCCACGGTGGCCACCGGTTGGCCGGTGTTGTCCATCAAGGTGCGCAGGTTGGCCGCCACCTGCAGCACGCGGCCGTCGGGGGTCAGGTAGCGCTGGCGGCGCGCCAAGGCCCCGCCCACGGCCAATGCAGTGCCGTCTTCGGCCTGCACATCGGGAAGCTGAAACTCGGCCAGCGGGCGGTGCAGCAAGTCAGCCGCGCTGCAGCCCATCATCGTGCAAAAGGCCGGGTTGACGTCGACCAGCAAGCCCCGGTTGTCGACCACCGTGACGCCGATGCTGACGCTGTCGAAGATGGCCCGAAAACGCTGCTCGCTGACCACCAGCGCGGCGTCGGCCTGGCGCCGCTCGTCGATCTCGGTTTGCAGCGCCAAGGTGCGCTCACGCACCCGGTCTTCGATGCGGCGCAGCCGGCCGGTCAGCGCCAGCAGCAGCGCGGCCAGCATCGCCAGGCCCAGCACCGCTGGCAGGGCCAGCAACCACACGGCAGTGAACAGCCGGTTGTCGGCAGTGGGGGGCTCGGTCAGCAGCAGGTCAAAGCGCCGCTCACCCAGCACCACCCGCAACAACTGGCGGCGCACTGCCGGGCCGGTTGCATCGCGCTCGCAGCCCGGGGCGCCGGCCAGGCGCTGGGCCGGGGTGTTGTTGGGGCTGCTGCTGGGGCCCCCGGTGGGTCGGCTGTTGGGGCCGTTGCTGGTGCCGGGGTTTGCATCGGTCAGGCAGGCACGCAGGTTCAGGTCGTCGTTGTCGGGCAGCGCCGGTGCCAGCAGCTTGGCACTGTCGACGATCACAAACACCAGCCGGCGGTTGCTGCTGGCACTGCCGGGTACCGATTGCAAAACCAGCAACAGGTTGTCCGGGCCGGCCACCGGCAGCACCACCGGGACATCGCTGCCGGCCGCCTTGTCCAGCGCGGTGCGCAGCGTGGCGAGCTGCGGCAGGCGGCCGGCCTGCCCGGTGCTGGCACGGTGGACATGGCGCACCTGCCAGTTGCTGTCGCTGGGGTCGGCGGCGTTGCTGGGTTTGGTTGCCGTGGGTTTGGTCGCAGTGGGGTTGGTCGCAGCGGCCATTGCTGCGGCCGGCCCCAGCGCCAGCCAGCCGGTGGTCTGCAAGCCCGCCACACGCGCCATCCAGCCCTGCGACAAGCCGTCAAACAGCGCGGTTGGCAAACTGTCACCGCCGGCGGCGAGCACACCCCGCAAGGCCAGCGCGGCATCCACCGGATCGGTGAGTAGCTGTTGCACCCGCAAGCGCCGCGCCCCGGCATCGCGGTCAAAGCCGGCTTGCAAACGGCTCTCATCACGCCGTGCCAACTCATCAAAGCCTGGCAGCAGCACCAGCATCAACACCACCAACGGCAAGGCCACTTGGCGGCGACGCGGGCGCCAGGGCTCCTGTGGCTGGGCCAGCCAGCACAACAGCACCGGCGCCGCAACCACGATGCCCGCCCAATCGGCGACAAATCGGCCCAGCGCGGCGGCCAATTGGGGCCGCCCCGCTGGCAGGGTGGACGCAGCGTCCAGGCCCGCTTGCGCCAGCGCGCTGGCCAGCACACCCACGGCGGCGGCGGCCGGTGCTGCCACCAGCACAAAGCGGCGCAAACGGGGCGAGGTGTCCAACTGCAGCAGCTCGGCATCGTTGGCCTGGTTCATCAGCCAAGCGGCGGTGATGGCCTGCAGGCCCAGCACCCCGGCGTTGATCAAGGCCAGCGGCCACGCGCTGCCGATCAAGCATTCGGCGGCCAGCACCCCCAGCATCGCCGATGGCACGGTCCAGCGGCCCCGCGCCAGCGCGGCCGCCACCGCCACGCCCAACACCACCGACAACGGCGCCAGCGCCGCTGCACCCAGCGTGTAGCGCGGCAGCCCCGCTTGCAACGCAGCGCACAGCAAGGCCAGCACGGTGGCCCGCGACAGGCTGCGGTGCCAGGGCGAGGGGGCGGCGTTGGACGTTTTCATTTTTTCGGGATTGTCGCGGCTGCGGTGGCTGGCGGGTGCGATGGTACGGGGGGTTGACGGCACGGGCTTTCTACAATCCAGCGATGCCTGCACCGCTCCCTGCCGCAAGCAGGCCTCCACCCACTCCCCCCGCCGGATTCTGGACCGGGCCGCTGCTGGCGATGGCCGGCGCGGTGGCGTTTTCGGGCAAGGCCATCATCGTCAAGCTGGCCTACCGGCATGGTGTGGATGCGATCAGTCTGATCATGTTGCGCATGGCGGTGGCCTTGCCGTTTTTCCTGCTGATGGTGTGGTGGTTTGGCCGTGGCAAAGCGGCGTTGGGCTGGCGCGACCGGGCCGCTGCCGCTGCGTTGGGTTTTCTGGGCTACTACCTGGCCAGCCTGCTGGATTTTCTGGGTCTGCAATACATCAGCGCCAGCCTGGAGCGCTTGATCCTGTACCTGTCGCCGGCCGTGGTGCTGCTGCTGTCCTGGGCCTTGACTGGCAAGCACGCCAGCAGCCGCCAGTGGCTGGCGATGGCGCTGGGCTACACCGGCCTGGTGTTGGTGTTTGGCCATGAGCTGCACCTGGAGGGGCCCCGCGTGCTGCTTGGCACCGGCCTGGTGCTGGGCAGCACGCTGAGCTATGCCGCCTACTTGCTGTACAGCGGCCAGGTGGTGCAGCGCATCGGTGCCTCCCGCCTCACCGGCTGGGCCAGCAGCGTGGCCTGTGCGCTGTGCCTGCTGCAGTTTGCGGCGCTGCGGCCGCTTGCTGGCCTGGTGGACCTGGCCCCGGCGGTGGTCTGGCTGTCGCTGATCAACGGCACGGTGTGCACTGTGTTGCCGGTATGGCTGGTGATGCGCGCGATCGAGCTGATCGGCCCGGCCCGCACCGCGCAATACGGCATGGTGGGGCCGGTCTCGACCATCGTGCTGGGTGTGCTGCTGCTGGGCGAGCCGTTCAGCGCCTGGGTGGCGGCGGGCTCGCTGTGTGTGCTGCTGGGTGTGGCGCTGCTGGGCCGGGCAAGATAGGCTCGGTATTTTTTGCAGGCACTTCGGGAGCAAGGCACATGGATCTGGGCATCGCGGGCAAATGGGCGCTGGTGTGCGCCGCCAGCAAGGGGCT